>JAJQAW010000354.1 GCA_021203585.1 Rikenellaceae bacterium | reverse complement strand
CGCATGGATGCCTCCCACCGTTACGGGCAATACACGAATAAAAAATTCCAGCCCATCTGGAGTATTGCCGGACGGTACAATATGGAGCAGGAGTCCTGGTTCCCGGAATTTTTCGATGCCTTCGCTCCCCGCATTTCGGTCGGTATCCAGGGTCACATCCCCAGTACGGTCGGACCGAATCTGGTGGTGCGCTATCCTTCCGTCCTGATTCATGCACAATCCGGAGAATACATTCTCAATATCAGCCGGCTGCCTTATCCCGATTTACGCTGGGAAAAAACGACTACGGTCAATTACGCCATCGATTTTCCCCTGTTCCGGGGCCGGCTGAGCGGCGCGCTGGAATACTACCACAAAAAAACCACCGATGCGATCGATCTTCTGGCCGTTCCGTATGAATACGGCGTGACTTCGGCTTATCGCAACGGCGCGGATATTAAAAATTACGGCTTTGAAATGGCCCTGACCTTCGTGCCGGTACAGACCCGTGATTTCCGATGGGACATTACCACGACCTATGCCAGAAACAACAACAAGGCCCTGGCGGTGAAAACCAAAAATGTGTATACCGTGGAGGACTACCTGGCCGGTAATGTGATCGCCGACGATACCCCGCTGAATTCGATCTACTCCTGGAAATTTTCCGGAATCGACCAGCAGACCGGATACGCCACCTTCGAACACACGGGCGAAGAGGCCGATGTGAGTCTGGACCCGAAAGATTACCTAGTCTATTCCGGACGGAAAGATCCCAAATTCAGCGGTGGATTGATAATGGGCTTCCAGTACAAGAACTGGTCCCTGTCCTCCCAGTGGGCTTTTGCCTGGGGACACGTCAAACGGCTCAATTACCTGTTCGAAGGGGATTTTCTGATGCCGCAACCGCACCAGAACTTAAGTACCCGTCTGTTGGATGCCTGGCAAAAACCCGGACGATACCGTCATTCCCGGTTTTATGACCGACGACATCCTTAGCCGCAGTTATCAGGTAAAAACTCCGGAAAATAGTACCCGGAGCAGCTATTGGATGTATAATTACGCGGATATCCGGGTCGTCAAAGGCGACTTCCTGCGCTGCCGGACCCTGATGCTTTCCTACCGCTTCGATCCGGATAAAGTGCGGCGGTTCGGCATGAGCAATCTGGGGGTTAGTTTAAACGTCACCAATCCGTTCACCTTTGCCAGCAAAAAATTCGACGGACAGGATCCGGAAATCGAAGTGACCGGTACGACCGCACTGCCGATTACCCAATTGTACACTTTTTCGATAAATATCGGTTTTTAATGCTCAAACCAGAAGAACATGCGAATGATCAAATATTTCCTGGCGGGCTGTTCCGTGCTGATGTGTACGGCCTGCAACAATTTCCTGAAAGAGGTATCCGCCGATGAATTCGAACCGAAAACCACGGAAACCTTCCGGGAACTGCTCAACGGAGAGGGGTATTGCTTTAGTATCGCGCTCGATCCGCTGACCAATTTTTTAAGCGACGATATCGACGGACATGTTCCGTCCATGACCCTCTCCTCCGCCCAAACGGCCTATCGGGATTTATTTTCCTGGCAATCCGGTTTCTACCGGACTTTCGAAGACGCGGATGTACCGGAAAAGGATTTCATGCTCTATCAGTACTTTTACCAGTATATCATGGCGGCCAACATCATCATCGAGAACCTGGAAGATTCGCTCGGTACCCAGGAAGAAAAGGATATCGTGATGGCCGAAGCGCTTTCCCTGCGGGCTTTTTATTATTTCTACCTGGTCAATCTGTTTGCCCTGCCTTACAATGACCCTCAGACCGATCCCCATACCAATCCGGGAGTGGTGCTGACCCTGAAATCCGAAATTCTAGACGAAGGGAAACCCCGCAATACCGTAGCCCAAGCGTACGAGCGGATCGTGGAAGATATCGAAACGGCGATCTCGCTCTTTTCCAACGATAAAAAAGACCGGGGCTGGCACCGCATCTCCTATACGGGCGCTTGCCACATCGCCTCGTGGATTTTCTTGTATATGGAAAACTGGGAAAAAGCGGTCCACTACGCCAGTCTGACCCTCGAAAGAGCGCCCGAACTGGTTTATCTTCCGGATTATGTGATCGATAATATTTATTCACCCACCAACGGACCCTTATCTCGAACCTTTCCGGAAACTATTTTCAACTGCGGAACCGGCGCAGCGACACTGAATTTTATCACGGTCGTCAGTCTGAGTTCCGATTTGACCGCTTTGTTCGATGAAAACGACAGCCGGCTGGACAAGTATTTCATGTCCCCCTCCTGGGCCGTATACCAACAGGAACTGAAGACAGGGGGCGGCAGCGGAAATATTTGCTGGCGCACCTCCGAATTATACCTCAACCGGGCGGAAGCCTATATTCACCTCTACCAGCAGGGCAACGGCGCGGCGATGCAGGGAGCTTTGGAGGATTTGAACCATTTCTGCGCCCACCGATACATCGATTATACGCCCCGAAATTCCGGCAGCGCCGACGAACTGAAAGCCTGGTGCCGGGAAGAACGCCGGAAAGAATTTTTCCTTGAGTGCCACCGTTGGTTCGATTTGCGCCGGTACGGCATGCCCTCCCTGGAACACACCTGGATCGATCAGAATGCCGCGAGTTCGACCCGTTTTACGTTGTTGGAACGGGACCCCTTCTATGTGCTGCCTATTCCGGACCAGGCGCTGCAAAACAATCCCTATCTGGAACAAAATCCGTTGGCATCCGCACGGGAAGGAATCGCTCTTTAATCCGATTAAACGTATACAACCCATGAAAAAATACATCGCCATGCTTTTCCTGCTGGCCGGGGCAACGGCTTGCAGCGAAGAAAAAATCACTCCCGAAGGCACCGATTTTCTGACCGCCTTTCCCCAGGGGAATGCCGATTACGATCTGGAATTCGTCAGTTTCTACGAGCGATACGGTACGCAGATTTTATACCGGTTTACGGAGACCGATTTGCGGTGGAACGTAACCGCGAACATTCCGTATCTGGCCGAAGAGGCTGACCCCTTGTACATCGAGGAGGCTTATCGGTTTTTACAGGAAGAACTCTTTTCTTACTATTCCGATGCGGACCTGACAACCATCCTCCCGTTTCGGATTCTGCTCTGTTCAGATCTGATTTTAGTAACCCAGGAGTACGGGTACCGGGAAGACGGTTCCTATGGATTAATTACCGTTTACCAGTCGGGGCAGGCGGCTACGGTGGGTTTCAACCACATTGCTTTCGGGTACGCCAATGCGCAGCTTTCGCAGCTGGATGAAGTGCAAAAAGAGGAAATCCGGGCGTTGCTGCACCAGGCCGTGCTGCAATGGGCATTTGCGAAGGAAAAACTGGAAATTCCGGAGCAGTTCGCCGCCCTCTCCCCGACCACCTCGGATTCCTATTGGGACGGTATTTCCGAATGGGGCGGCTACAACCAGTTCGGACTGTTGGAATACATTTACCCGCCTACGCCGGCCGAAGATTTCGGATTGTATGTCAAGTACATGCTGCTGCTGGGTGAAAAGGGATTCGCCGAGCGGTTCCTCGATCCATCCTTCGACATGGAAGGCCGGGTAGCCCAAAAGAAACCGCTGGTCCGGAAATACATCCAAGAACGGTTCGGCATGGACCTTTATCATTTTTAACCTGAAACATACCCGATCTTATGAAACTATCGAAATTCATCCTGATCTTTTCGCTGCTGGCGGCCGCCTACGGACCGGCCATGGCCCGGGAGTCATTCCAAGATACCTCCGGCCGGGTCAGCGGCATTCCGGCGGTTCCGACGGCCGGAACTACGGTTCCGGTGATCTACGATCCGACGGGAGGACCATTGGAAGGCCGGTCCGAGCTAACGGGAATTGCCTATCTTTTCAATTTTTACCGGTGGGTTCCGGTGGATATCGAATTGACCTTGGAACAGGGATGCTGGAGCGGTACCCTGGACATTCCCGATTCCTGCGCCCTGGTAGCTCTGGCTTTCCAATCCACCTATACGGTCTATCCGGATGCGGTGGACAACAATGACGATCAGGGATTTATCTACATTGTCAACCACGCCGACGGTCACCCGATGCCGGGAAGCGCTCTGGCTTGGGCCATTCTTCGCAAATCCTCGCTCGGATGCGGTGTAATAAATTACTTCAGCCCCGGGTATGAGGAAATTTCTTCCGAAGCGGCTCATATGTGGCTCAATAAGGAGTTCGAGCGGTACCAGCAATACGGCCTGCAATTTCTTCGCCCCATGATGGACATTGTCCGCTCCAATAC
>JAJQAW010000291.1 GCA_021203585.1 Rikenellaceae bacterium | reverse complement strand
CTTCGCCTCCACGGTGAATCAGCGTGTCAATCGCTTCGGTTACCCGTACGGTTCGGCCTACCCGGGCTTCTATCCCGGTTTTGACTGGATCTTTTTTCAGAAAATATTTCACCATAACGGGACGAACAAAAATAAAAGCAAGGGTCGAACCGACCGCGAAAAAAGCCAATTGTCCCGCCAATCCGAATCCCAAAGCGGCGGCCAGCACAGCGCATAGCGCACCGAATGAGAGGCACAGTACAAAAAAACCGGGTGTAAATATTTTCAATACGGCCAACACGAACACCGCGATGGCCCATATCATCCAAGCATCCATAAATTCAATGAGGGATTAACGGTATGGTTAAAAGTTCTTCTCAAATGTAATCAAAATTCATCGGAATTCCAATTCTTTTCCCGCTCGCGCAGCTTATTTTTGCATTTATTTAGAAATTGTTGCATTATCTTTGCCCGGTCGGTATCAAAAAAGGAAAAAAGGATGTGGGCGGCAATGCAATGGTGGCAATGGACCATCCTGACGGTAGCCGGTTTATTGATCGGAATGTCCAAAACGGGATTTCAAGGAATCAATACGCCGACCATTCCCCTGCTTGCGCTCGCATTCGGCGCCCGGGAATCGACCGGCATCATCCTTCCTTTGCTTTGCATGGCCGATCTGATTGCCGTACTCTATTACCGCCGCAACGCGCAGTGGAAGTACATCGGAAAACTGCTTCCGTCCGCCGTAGCCGGATTTTTCCTGGCCTTGGCCATCGACCGGTTCATTCCTCCGGAACAATTCCGGTACCTGATGGCCGCTTGTATTTTGGCCGGCCTGGTCTTTGTCTTTTGGCAGGATCGAAGCGGGAAAAAACTGGTACTCACCCAAAAATGGTGGTACTCTCCGGCCTTCTGGTTGACCGGCGGATTTACCACCATGATCGGTAACGCGGCCGGCCCCGTCATGGCCATTTACCTACTCTCCATGAAATTGCCCAAATATACCTTCGTCGGGACCAGCGCGTGGTTTTTTCTGATCGTCAATTACCTCAAACTACCGCTGCAAATTTTCGTATGGAACAATATTTCGTGGGAATCGGCCGCCGTCGATGCGATGGTTCTTCCGGCCATTCTCCTGGGCGCGGGACTGGGAATCAAGCTGGTCAAAAGGCTCCCCAAAAAAAATTACCGGAAGCTGATTCTCTGGTTGACCGTGGTCTCCACGGCCATGCTGTTGATCTGAAGGCTTCCCCGAGCCGGCTAATCAGTCGAGTGATAATCCATTCTTTCCTGCGGGAAAGAATATAATCGATAAAGTATGGAAAAGAAGAGAGAGATGATCGAGTTCATCGTGGGTTGGATGAAAGAGTATGCCCGGCAATCCGGAACCTCCGGATTTGTGGTCGGCGTATCCGGCGGTATCGATTCCGCAGTGGTCTCTACCCTGGCCGCCAGGACGGGATTACGGACGGTTTGCGTGAGTATGCCCATTCACCAGGCCGAAACACAGGTCCATCGCGCACAAGAACACCTGGATTGGTTGAAAGAACGTTTCCGAGAGGTGGAAACGATGGAGATCGATCTGACTGACTCTTACGAGCGGTTGATCGGAGGGCTTCCCGTTACCGGGCTGCAGGAGCGCCAAGGTTTGACACTGGCCAATACCCGGTCGCGGTTACGGATGGTTACACTGTATTATCTGGCCGGGATTTACGGCCTGCTGGTTGCCGGCGCGGGCAATAAGATCGAAGATTTCGGCGTGGGATTTTTTACCAAATATGGGGACGGCGGAGTGGACTTGAGTCCCATTGCGGATTTAACCAAAACACAGGTTTACGCGCTGGCCGAGGAGTTGGAAATCGTACCCTCCATCCGGACGGCTCCCCCCACTGACGGGCTCTTCGGGGACGACCGCTCGGACGAGGATCAAATCGGAGCTTCCTATCCGGAGCTGGAATGGGCCATGGAACAGGCCGAAAACGGAGCCCTGGCCGAAGATTTTACCGGACGGCAACGGGAAGTTTTCGATATATACCTGCACCGCAACCGGGCGAACCGGCATAAAATGGAACCCGTTCCGGTCTGCAAAATCCCCGAAGAGCTGTTCCGTTAATTCCGCTCGCTGTTTGCCGCTTCCCGCTTTAACCGGTAATCCGGACCGGGAAGGCGGAACCGGAAAGCCGGTGGCCGGTATAACGTTCGGGCGGGCGTGTCAATCGAATTGTTCCTGGTAAAGCGAATAATATTTTCCTTTGCGGGCCATCAATTCCTGGTGATTTCCCTGTTCGATCACTCGCCCGTATTCCAATACCATGATCTGATCGGCATTCTGTATGGTCGATAACCGATGGGCGATGATAAGGCTGGTTCGCCCCTGCATAAGCTGGTCCAGTCCTTTCTGGATCGACAGTTCGCTCCGGGTATCGATGTTGCTGGTCGCCTCGTCGAGCAAAAGGATGGGCGGATCGGCTACCGCGGCCCGGGCAATGTTGAGCAATTGTCGTTGTCCCTGACTCAAATTAGCTCCGTCGTTTTCCAGCATGGTGTCGTACCCGCGCGATAAACGGCGAATAAAGGAATGGGCGGCAGTCAGACGGGCAGCCTTCTCCACCTGCTCGTCCGTAGCCTCCAGATTACCATAGCGGATGTTTTCCCGTACCGTACCGGTGAACAAGTGGGTTTCCTGAAGGACCATCGCCATCGATTGGCGCAGACTATCCCGAGCAATGGAGCGGATTGGAATTCCATCGATGGAGATTGCTCCCGAATCCACATCGTAAAAACGGGGCAGCAAATTCATAATCGTCGTTTTACCCGCTCCGGTTGTTCCTACCAGAGCGATTTTACAACCGGGAAATGCGCGGAAACTGATCCCCTGCAAAATCAATTTTCCCGGCTCGTAGAAAAAATAAACGTCCTCCATCCGGACATCACCCCGTACGTGTGAAAGCGCAACCGCATCCGGAACATCCGCCGGTTCGGGCTCCTGATCGATCACCTGGAAAATTCGCTCGGCACCGGCGATGGCCGCTTGAATGCTGTTGTATAAATTCGCCAACTCGTTGATCGGCCGTCCGAACTGCCTGGAATATTGCAGGAAAACGGCGATTCCGCCTACGTCAAACCCTCGGAAAATGGCTAACAAACCGCCGACAATGGTAATGACCACGTAATTGAGTGTACTCAGATTATTCATCAGCGGCATCATCAACCCGGAATAATACTGCGCCTTCTTCGATTTTTCGTTCAAATCCCGATTCAAGACTTCGAAGCCCGCCTCGATCTGCGGTTCGTAACCGAAAACCTTAATCACTTTCTGTCCGCTGATCATCTCTTCGATGTATCCGTTCGCATCGCCCAATACGGCCTGTTGGGCGGTAAAATAGCGGCGGCTGCGTTTGACCACGTAACGGGCCGTCAGCATCATCACCGGAACGGTTATCAGGGTAACCGCGGTGAGAAGCGGACTGACGTACATCATCATTACAAAGATACCGATCAGAGTCAACACACTGGAAAACAAATTGGAAAGGCTGTCGGTCAGCGCGTCGCTGATCCGGTCGATGTCATTGGTGTAGCGGCTCATCAGATCGCCGTGCTGGTGGGTATCGAAATAGTGCAACGGCAATTGCTCCATCCGATCGAACAGGTCGATTCGCATTCGGGTAACCGTCCGCTGTCCGATCCGGTTCATCAACCGGTTTTGGAAAAAGACCGAGATTACTCCGGCCAGGTAAATCCCGGCCAGCAGCAATAGCGCCCCGATCAATCCGGACAGGTCCCCCGGCAGGATGTAATCGTTAATGATGGGCCGGAGCATGTAAGAGCCGAACAAACTCGAAAGGATTCCCACCACGACCAGCAAACCGACCAGTACCATACCAGCAGCCGGCAATCGTATCCCAAGTAGGAGATCATCCGAAGGAGGGTTTTCCGACCGGCACGCGGTTTTGCCGGAGGTTTCAGTATGTCTTCTTCTGCTGCCATAATTACGCTTTGTTTAACTGTTGTGAACGGTAAATTTCCTGGTAAACGGGCGAGGATTCCAGCAACTGCTGCGGTGTGCCGATCGCTTCGATCCGGCCGTCGTCCAAGACCAATACCCGGTCCGCACTTTGCATGGTATTGATCCTCTGGGTGATGATCAGCACCGTGGTCTCGGAAAGCACCCTTTCCAGGTTTTCACGAATTTTCAATTCGGTTTCGCTGTCCACCGCGCTGGTGCTGTCGTCCAGAATCAAAATTTTCGGTTTACGCAGCAGGGCACGGGCGATGCACAGCCGTTGTT
>JAJQAW010000031.1:3223-4268 GCA_021203585.1 Rikenellaceae bacterium | reverse complement strand
GACCACATCGGTCAGCGAAGATTTGGCTTTTGAAAATCTAACCAATGTCAGCTACGTTATTAATGGTGCGTGGAGATATTTATGGGATGGATACACAACCTATGGTGCTCCTGCTTTTAATACCTGGTTGCTCATTAATGATTTTATCGGTAACGACATTGTCGAACCCAGGAATTATGGTTACAACGGCGTATACCAATTGGAACAAACTACGCTGACCTCTTCCTATCACAATTGGCGTGTATGGTTTAACGCCTATTATGTGATAAATAATATGAACGAGATCATTGCCAAGATTGACGGTGTCCCTGTTCAACCTGGAGAAGAGGGACTGGTAAATCAATTGAAAGGGCAAGCTTATGCCTTGAGAGGTTGGATGTACCACAGCCTAATCGTTTTCTTCAACTTTTCTTACAAATATGATCCACAGGCTAAAGGAATACCGATTTATACAGAACCGGTTACAGCCGATACGGAATCGCCTGCACGCTCATCCGTAGCAGAGGTCTATTCACGGGTTCAGGAAGACCTGGAAGAGGCTTACAATTTGCTCAGCGGTTATACCCGGGATCAGAAATACCGAATAGACCGCTCCGTAGTGGCTGGATTACTGGCTCGACACCATTTGTCCATGGAAAACTGGAAAGAAGCTCAGGAATACGCGGCCGCGGCACATCAAAATTATGAGTATATGTCTACGGCACAATACCACGAAGGATTCAATGAACTGGCTTCCAATCCGGAATGTATGATCGGCCATGCCAATACGGCAGATCAAGCCAGCGCTACCAGCTACAGTTTTCACTACCGGGATACGCACAACAGCATTAGTTACTATTACAGCATGATGGCGGACCCCTACTTCAAGGATAATTTCTTCGACCTGGAAGACGGCGATACCCGGAACGACCTTTTCGAATGGTCCATCGACCGGGCGGCCGGTTATCTGATGTACAAGAAGTTTTCATTCCGCGTATCGGAAGGCCGCATTGCCGATGTGATCGTGATGCGCAAATCCGAAATGGTATTGATCGAGGCGGAAGGC
>JAJQAW010000031.1:2292-3213 GCA_021203585.1 Rikenellaceae bacterium | reverse complement strand
TTATTGTCGCAAGCGATTGAAAAGCTGGTAGAATTACGAACCGTTCGAGGCTCCAATTCACCCTACCGCTCCTGGCTTACCGGCGGTAGTATTTCCGATTTGTCGCAGACCGATTTGGTAGAAGAAGTTTTAATCGAAAGAAGAAAAGAACTTTGGGGAGAAGGTTTTGCCCTGCTCGATATTAAACGCCACCAGAAATCCCTGGAACGTGCTTTATACCCTGAGGAAAAAAGGATTTTAATTCCGGATGCAGACGGTAACTATTATGTATATGAGTTGGCCGAAGGTGAGAATTTCGAAGACTTTGAAGGAGCAATCACTATTAAGGGACACAGGACTGTCACCTATGGTCAAGATAAAGAACCGTTTTATCCGAATGCCCCTTACTATAATCCAGCTTATCCGGATTATGAAACACTTTATAATCCAAACTGGGAAGATTGATGCAGGTTATCCCGGTTGGATATTGTAAGTTCTGAATTTAACTTCTATCCCGTCCTGGTGGTTCATTAGGACGGGATAGTTTTAAAACATTAACCGTTATGAAAAAGCTTGTAATTCTCGTTGTTTTATTACCTATCTTTTCTTGTAGCGAGGAAATGATCGAATGGACAGAACCCGATGTACCGGATACCCGAGCGGCCGTTTTATACGATTCACCGGAAAATCATCCCGATTATTTAGATTGGGAAAATAACGCTGAAATCGAATTGGCCGGATACGGTCCGGTATTTCTCCCCTGGCACTTCGGGGGTAGCGATCTCCCTTTTTACATTCTGAAGGATTATACCAAAGCCCAAGGATGGGAGTTGTTGTATAATCGGTGTTATCATTCGGAAGGGAAATATTACTTGATCTTTTATAATATTTTTACAGGTATGTTGCGGACTTTTTATTACAATACCCAAGTGACTAGCAACG
>JAJQAW010000031.1:0-2282 GCA_021203585.1 Rikenellaceae bacterium | reverse complement strand
CAAGTATTCTGAATGCTATCAATCTCTGTACGATGCCTTTGGATCATAAGGAGGAGTCCAGTTCCGCATATACGACCAATATCACCAGCACCTTACCGGCAAAGGCCATTAAGATGGGCTGGAATTGCTTCGATGTGCAATTGGCTTACGATGATCAGTATACCGGAACCTCCGGACCCGAACAAATTCTAAAGGTGTCCACGTACGACTCTTCGACTTCGAATATTACATTGAACGGAGATATCGAATTAAATACAGAAGGAACCATCATTACGACCAATTCCAAAAATCCATTCAACAGCGTTTCCAAATCAGCCAGTACAATGGTCGGGGACTATGCAAAAGATAAAGTAGTGGGGTAGATCTCTAACGATAAAGGGGGTTTCGATCAGAAAACTGAAGTGGAAATACAACCCGATGCTTCGGTAAGCAACAAAAACAAATGGATTCAGGACATACTGGGAGAAGGAGTTAAAGGACTAGTTTCCAGCGGCATTAACAGTTTATTCGGAAGCTTTACAGGAAAGCTTTTTCCTGAAAATTCTCTTCAAACAGTTAAACTTCAAACCACGGGAACAGTGAGCCTGTCCGGAGAAATAACCAGTAACTCTTCCAATAACATTCTTGGAATTAATCTCGCCATACCCGGCTCTTCCTCGGCAAGCAACCCGCAAAATTCGGTTACACCCATTTACAATCAACCGCTCGGATCATGGAATATCGAATCCACACCGGTGGTATGGACTACCGATACCCTTTGGCCTGACGATATCCCGGATCATGAAATCGATGAGAACGGAAAAATTTACATCGGTCCTTAGGAGATTAATTTTCCCCGGGGTTGGACTTTAGAGAGTACTCCTAAGGTGATCATCAATCCGGCCATCGAACCTCTGTTAGAAAGATACGAAGTGAAATCGGAGATGGTTTATTACGAATATTTCGAAGGAAAACAGCAATCTCAACGAACTGAGGGGGGAATTTCTTCTCATGGAAACAACCTCCGCTCCCGATCTGATCTTTTTACGGAAAAGTACAAAAATGAAAATAGATCTACTGCTTATGAGGTATTGATTTCCGCTCCCGATCAATCTCGAAGCCTCAATTCTTTAGAAGCCTCTCACTCCAGTACGGTAGATTGGCATAAATTTTTTGCCGATCCTGTCAATCAACCGATACCCTCGATCAAATTGCCGAATGTTTATATTATGAATGGAAAAATTGTTTGCAAAGTTACGGTTACCATGTATCCCAAAGAGCCGTATGATACCACTCCGATCGTGATGACACGGACCTACGACACAAAAATCGTAGTGAAACCGATTTAATCGAAAAGAGGCGCTCATTCCGGATTAAATTTCTATCTTTACAAATATCCGATTTTTATGGCACACAATTGCTCTCATTGCCCGATCCGGGCCCGGTACGATAAAAATCCGAAGTCGGTAATCGGACGGATTTGGCGGTGGCATATCGGGTTTTGTCCCGGGTGGAAGAAATACTACCGGTCCCTCGGCACCGGGGAACGGAACGCTTTGCGGGAACAATATGTACTGAATCCAAAAAAATTCCAATAATTGCGATGAGAAAAAAGATGCTGTTTGGTTGCCTGTGGATGGCCCTGGGGTATTTCGGTGCCTTCGGACAATCCTCGTTCTACGATTTTACCGTCCGGGATATCCAAGGGGAGGAGTTCCCGCTGGCCCGATTGGCCGGTAAAAAGGTGATGGTGGTCAATGTGGCCTCCCGGTGCGGATTGACCCCGCAGTACGAGCAATTGCAAAGCCTCTACGAGGCGTATCGGGAGAAAGATTTCGTGATCATCGGATTTCCGGCCAACAATTTCCGGGAACAGGAACCGGGGACGGACGAAGAAATTCTGACCTTTTGCCAGGCTAATTACGGAGTGACTTTTCCGATTATGTCCAAAATATCGGTTCGGGACGAAACGGTGCACCCGCTCTACCAGTGGCTCACCCGCAAGGAGCTGAACGGTGTCGCGGACGCGCAAGTGCAGTGGAATTTCCATAAATTCCTGATCGATGAAAACGGCAACTGGGTGCGATCCGTCTCCCCCACCACCCTGCCGGATGCTCAGGAAATCATCGACTGGCTGGAAGGCAATCCATGAGGTAGGAGAACAACGAGAAACAAACCGCCCCTTTACCGGGGCGGTTTTCGTTTTATGGACTCCCATCGGGCATACCATCGGCCGTTTCCACGCACAGGGGAATCGGTAATCCCGGTGCTTTACCGAACGAACGCATCGAGCAGTTCATAGC
>JAJQAW010000272.1 GCA_021203585.1 Rikenellaceae bacterium | reverse complement strand
CCCAGTTGCCATTCCAGCGATTTTTGCCGATCCGCCGCGTCGGCAGCAAAAACCTCTCGGACGCGCATGCGCCGGTATACCAATACCTCCTGGTCCGCTTTCCAGAAATTTTCACACCGCTCGCGCAAAAACGCTTCGTATTCGGAATATTTTCCAAAATCGAATCGGTCGGCAGCTAGCGGTTTGACGGGAGTGGCCTGCGAATCGGCCAAAGAAACATCGAATCGGTCCTTCATAGCTGTGAATTGAAAGATTAAATATAACCCAAAACGAAGACAATAACAAACGTGAATCGTTAAGCGGCTATCCACTGCCGGGGGTTCCGGTTGGCATCGGGGTAGGCGGCGAAAAATTCACCCGAACCGGTTGCGCACAGTTGATGCATATCTCGATCTTTTTAGTAATTTTATAGCAAATTCAGTCATTATGGAACAGGTAAAGCGTTGCGGTTGGTGCGGGGAAGATCCGCTCTATATGAAATATCACGACCGGGAATGGGGCCGGGAAGTTACGGACGACCGGACGATGTTCGAGTTTCTCACGTTGGAAAGCGCCCAAGCGGGTTTAAGCTGGATCACCATCCTGCGCAAACGGGAAAACTACCGGGAGGCCTTCGCCGGTTTCGATCCGGAACAGGTAACCCGATTTACGGAGCAGGATGTGGAACGGTTGCTGCAAAATCCGGGGATTATCCATAACCGGCTGAAGATCAAAGCGGCGGTCACCAACGCACAGCATTTTCTGGAGATACAACGGGAATACGGAAGCTTTTGCGCCTACCTGAAAAGCTTTTTGCCGGACGGAAAACCGGTTGTAAACCAGTGGAAAACGTTATCGGAAATTCCGGCCTCTACTCCGTTATCGGACGCGGTCAGCCAGGATATGAAAAAACGGGGCTTTAAATTTTTCGGCACCACGATCTGCTACGCACACCTCCAAGCGGTCGGCTATGTGAACGATCACCTGATCGATTGCCATTGCCGTTTATGAGGCAAACCGGAGTTGTGAAAGCCGGCATCACCGGTGCAAGCGGTTTTATCGGTAGCCGTTTGACCCACTGGCTTTCCCGAACCGAAGGCATTTGCCTGGTCCCGTTCGAAAGAAGCTTCTTCGAGGACCTCGACCGACTGCGGGAGTTTGTGCGCGCTTGTGATGTGGTGATACACCTGGCCTGCGTAAACCGGCATCCGGACCCGCAGCAACTTTACGATCTTAACCTGGGAATCACGCAGCAATTGATTGCAACCCTGCTTCACCAGGGCGTTACTCCGGCAGTCCTCTATTCCTCCTCCATCCGTGAAACGGAAGACAGTCTTTACGGCAGAGCCAAACTGCACTCCCGATTGCTGCTCGAAGAATGGGCGTACCGTTCAGGAGCACCCTTCACCGGCCTGGTGATCCCGAATGTGTACGGTCCCGGCGCCAAACCCTATTACAACTCCTTTATCGCCACTTTTTGCGACCAACTCATCCGGGGACAGGCACCCGTCGTAACCGAAGACCGGGAGATTCCTCTATTGTACATCGACCACATTTGCCAGCAGATCATCCAACAAATCACCGCTCTTCCGAGGTCATCCTACGGCCCGGTCCGTATCGACTGCCCTCCCGATTTCCGGATGACCGTCTCTGAAATATTAACCATTCTTCGCCGGTTTCACCGGGAATTCACTCTGTCGGGAAAGATTGAGGTCGGTAACGTCCCTCATTTATTGAATCTTCGAACAACTTTTTTCCATTTTATAGCTGAGAAATAAAATATCCTGGTACGATATTCTTACCGATAAAATCAATATCATATATGAATGAAAAAAGAGCGCTTTTCGGCGCTCTTTTCAGTATTATCTGTTTTAGTTTCCGTTACGGAGTAACAGTCACATCCACATCTACAGTTACCTGACCCCATTTGTAGGTCACAACCACCGGAAGTCTCATCTGGAATGCAGACTGTATTTTACCACCGGAGTTGGAGTAACGGAATACTCCGTAATTAACATCTGCAAGCGGTTCTTGTACAATCGAAGTAACTACATTTTCAACCCCCAGCTCCGAATTGGTTTCAGACAACAAAGTTTCTCCCAGCGTTCCTCCACCCATAGTCGTGGTAATTCCATCAATATCTACAGCAATGCTGGTTACATCGTAGTATTTGAAGAAGGTTTCGTAAGATCGATTATTCCAAATTTGAGAGTTGGCCGGAATAGACGTATTGATGAAACTTGAACCATTACTCCACATCGTGTTGTAAGCTTCTCTCCAGTCAGTCAGAATGGCCAACTTGGTCAGATCAATGTCAATACTTGTGTCGCTATCCGAGAAGTCGTTTCCTGTACCCGCAGTTACATTGACCGGACGGAAGAAGTATGCGGTAAAGATACCGTTGGTTACTTCGATATCACGACAAGAGTTGTAGAGAATAATCTCAACTTCTGCAGACATCATTCCAGATTGGAGAGCGGCAACACGGTTCAGCAATAACTGTGCAAAGCTGTTGTTGGCGTTGGTCACGAACGTCGGAATAGTAAGCGAAACCGGAGTAATGTTCGTATTCAAATCAAAGCCCAGATTCTGTCCACCACCGGTTACAGTACCTTCACCGTTGTAGTATTCGATGATACCGGTATAAGTATCGATCGTAGCAACAATCTGAGTTTCCGTTCCCAAGGTAGCCAACAAGTAGCTGTAGCTTTGGTTCGGTGCGGTAGCATTCCGATTTACAACGGTATTGTTTACAGAGATTTGGTAATTGGTAGCACCTACAGTTTCTGTAGCAGTATAACCGTCTTTGAATTGGAAGAAATACTGCAGGTTGTTGTTGTTGTAATTCCAAACGTAATCTGCCGGATAATCCGTAAGAGCCGAAGCCGGAGTGATGTTAAAGTTCGGACGGCTGAAAGCTTCACCGGTCGGTACTTTGAAAAACCAATCCTGATCGGTCCAGAAGTCATCCAAGTTACTTTGCGATCCCGGGATTTCAGCATTGATGTAAACTACATCCAGAGCAGCATTCCAGTAAGTACTGTTGTGGTTGTCGATAGTGGCAACCGGTTCAGTTACTTTTGTAGTGAAGGTAATTACGACATCTTCACGACCGACTCCGGTATAGGTAACCGTAGCTTCCAGTACACCTTTAGCAGCACCTGTACGAGCCAGAGCAATATCCATCTCAGCAGGAGTGATTTCCCAACGGAGCAGTACGGTTTCATTGTTTGCATCGTCGTAAATTTGAGTTACTGTACCCAAATCAGTGGAGTTGACCAGGATAGCGTTATCCGTTCCGTCAACAGTGTTCAATGTGTAAGCCGCATGGAACTGGTCTTTCGACATATTCGCTTCTTCGTAGATGTCGACGTTCATTTCCTGAACAGTGGTCACGAATTCAACCGGAACAGTACAGTTCACGATAAATTCAGGTCTTTCGAATTCAACCTCGAAACCTTTCGGATCATCTTCCACAATCAGGATTTTTACCCAACCGGTATTCACCACTTTATTGTTTTCGGTATCGCGAAGTTCAACGCGTACCAGCGGTTCACGACCTATGGTAGCTTTACCACCATTCACCGGGTCCACATCGTACAAAGTTACGGTAACCACACCGTTATTCAAGGTATAGAAATCAGACTGATTGGTCAGGTTAGTACCCAAATAATAGTCAGATTTTTCAAAGCTCAATTCTAAGCCGTAAGCGGCCAGTGTTTTGCTATCTATGATTTGCTCAGCCAACAGCGGAGAACTTTCTTTATCCAGCTGCTCTTTATAGTGAACCGTAACCAATTCTTTCAAATCCAGACCGGATTTGTTGTTGTACAGCAAAGTGTAGTCGTACTCAGAATCGATAGCTACTTGAGCGTGACCGGAAAGGTCGTTGTCGGTGTAATTACTACGATAATTAGCTCCCAGAGAATCCACATCGTAAGTCGATGCATCGGCACCATACAAATGGCGTTGGTTCAAACCGCCGTTGTGTCCCACTTCGGTTTTATCGTTCAGCGCTAATTTGAAGACTTTCAAAATACTGCGGTAAACGGCAGCGTAATCGGAAGTAACCGTGGTGCTTTGCCCCTGGTAGTCTACTTCAACTTGAATAGCCAAAGTCGTAACCAGATCGTTTACATCGTCAATCGCTATGATTTCTTCAGCCGTGATGTCGAAAACAACCATCAGCATTCCCGGGTATTCTTCCGGATCAATGTCAAAATCATAAACGCTCGGCACGCTAGCCGCTGCCCGTGAAATGTAGTTGGCATCCTACGAAACCACAGAAAT
>JAJQAW010000326.1 GCA_021203585.1 Rikenellaceae bacterium | reverse complement strand
CGTTGTTGTGCCTGCTGGTATCCGGCGGAACTTCCCAGATCTATCTGGTGCGCGGTTACAACGACATGGAGATTGTCGGCCAGACCATCGACGATGCGGCCGGTGAAGCGTTCGACAAATGCGCCAAAGTGATGGGGCTGCCTTATCCGGGGGGGCCGGTGATCGACCGGCTTGCTCAAAGTGGCGATCCGAAGCGGTTTACCTTTGCCAAACCCTCTGTGGAAGGTTTTAATTATAGTTTCAGCGGTCTCAAGACCTCCTTTTTGTATTTTCTCCGGGATCGCGTGGCCGGGCCGCCGGAATTTATCGTCCAAAATCAGGAAGACCTGTGCGCATCCCTGCAGGCTACGATCATCGAAATCCTGATGAATAAATTGGTGAAAGCCGCCAAACATTATGGAATCCATGAAATAGCGGTAGGCGGCGGTGTCTCGGCCAATTCGGGTCTGCGCCAGGCCATCCGGGCGGAAGGAGAGAAACGGCATTGGCAGGTCTATATTCCGGAATTCCGTTTTACCACCGACAATGCGGCCATGATCGCCATCACCGGATATTACAAATACCTGGACCAGGAGTTTGCGGCCATGGACACCACTCCGCAAGCCCGGCTGGAAAACCATTTAAAATGACGGGAGCGCCGTGCGATACCGATTGAGCGACATAGCCCGCATAACGGGCGGCAGACTTACCGGCGAAGACAGACCGGTCCGGAGTGTACTGACCGATAGCCGGATGTCGATCGATTTTTCGGAACCGGTTTTTGTGGCTTTGCGGGGAAACCACCGCGATGGACATCAATACCTGGATGAAACGTACCGCCGGGGCGTACGCGCTTTCCTGGTTAACCGTAATCCGGAAGCTGCAGAATATCCTGAGGCCGGGTTTGTTGTAGTAAATGATACATTAGAGGCGCTGCAGCAATGGGCTGCTTACCATCGCCGCAAATTTCGGGGCGTGGTGGCCGGAATTACCGGAAGCAACGGCAAAACCATTGTCAAAGAATGGATCGTACAGATGGCTCCTCAGGGATATAAAGTGTTCCGCAGTCCGCGTAGTTATAATTCCCAGATCGGAGTTCCTCTGTCGTTACTAATGATTCGCGGCGACGAACAGGTAGCGGTCATCGAAGCGGGAATTTCCCGGCCCGGAGAGATGGAACGGCTGGAGCAGATGATCCGGCCCGATATCGCTGTATTGACCAATATCGGCTCCGCCCACCGGGAAGGATTCGCGGACCAAGATCAGAAAATCCGGGGAAAATTGCTCTTAGCCAAAGACAGCCGTACGGTCGTTTATCCTTCCGGGGACTTGCCGCTCGAAGCTGCCCTGCGCCGGCTGCTGCCCGATAAACAGCTGGTTTCGACCACCGCCGATTTCGATGCGGAATTTCCGTTTGCGGATCCGATTTCCATCGTAAATGCCCGGACCGCGCTCGCTTTCTGGACGGCGCTCGGTATTCCTCCTCGCGAAGTGGTTCAAGGATTGAAACGGTTGCAACCGGTGGCCATGCGGCTGGAAATGCTGGAAGGGATCGGAGGTTCTAAAATCATCAATGACAGCTACAATGCGGATATCAATTCGCTTTCGGCCGCATTGGATGCGATGCAGGCGCTGGCCAGCGGACAAAAAAAAGTGGTGATTCTTTCGGATATTTACCAAACCGGGTTGACCGATGCGGAGCTCTATGGAGAAGTATCCCGATTGCTCGATCGGGCCCGAATCGACGGGTTGATCGGAATCGGGGAACGCATCTCCTCCTGTGCCGGCCGTTTCACCGGCGCCAAAGCGTTTTATCCGACCACGGAACGGTTTCTGGACAATTTCGACCGCACGGAATTTATCGATAAAACGGTGCTGATCAAAGGGAGCCGCAGTTTTCGTTTCGAACGGATCAGCCGTATGCTGGAAAAACAGGTCCACACCACGGTGCTGGAGATCGATCTGGATGCTATGATTCGAAACCTCAACCACTATCGTTCCAAGCTCTTGCCGCAGACCAAAATCATGGCGATGGTCAAAGCGTTCTCTTACGGCAGCGGTGCATTCGAAGTGGCCGCAACCCTTCAGCGCCAGGGCGTGGCATACCTGGCTGTGGCCTTTGCCGATGAGGGAGTGCTCTTGCGGGAGGCGGGAATCACGATTCCCATCGTGGTACTGAATGCCGATTCGGGAAGTTTCGGTCCGATGATCGATTACCGGCTGGAACCTGAAATATACAGTTTTCTGTCCCTCAAGCAGTTTGTTTCCGAATTGAAGCACCGGGGAGAACCGCCTTATCCGATCCACATCAGTTTCGATACGGGCATGCACCGGTTGGGCTTTATGGAGGGGGAGGTTCCGCAACTGATCGCTCTGCTGCGAGAACATTCGGAAGTCTATGTCCGATCGGCTTTCACTCATTTTGCCGCCAGCGACGAGCCGCAACAGGATGATTTTACGCGGAAACAACTGCACCGCTTTTTACGAATCGGCGCGGTCTTACGGGAGGCTTTTCCGCAGCGGGAGATCGCGCTGCACGCGGCCAACACGGCCGGCATCGAACGCTTTGCCGAAGCCCGGGAATTGGATATGATCCGCTTGGGTATCGGACTTTACGGAATCAGCTCGTTCGAACGGGGACTGGAAGCCGTCGGGACACTCAAAAGCCGAATCGTCCAAATCAAAAACCTGCAACCCGGAGAAACCGTAGGGTACGGACGGCACGGGAAAATTCGGAAAGCCTCGAAGATCGCCACCCTGCCGGTCGGATACGCGGACGGACTGGATCGAAGACTGGGGCGCGGAGCCTGGAAAGTTCGGGTGAGTGACCGATTCGCCCCGACCATCGGTAACATCTGCATGGATACCTGCATGATCGATATTACGGGGATCGACGCGCACGAAGGCGATGAAGTGGTGATCGTTCAGGGTGCGGAAGCAATTATCGAAATGGCCGAGCTCCTGCAAACCATTCCGTACGAGATTCTCACCTCCATTTCCTCCCGGGTGAAACGGGTATTCCTGAAAGAATAACCGGAAAATATAGGTTCGGGATCCGGGCCGGATGCGATCCATGCTCTGCGTGTCCTGACTGTAAAAACCGCCTGCCGGCCGGTTTTCCTTTTCAGCGTTCGCCCTGAATGCTTGGTCTGTCTAACCCTTCCGGTACTATTTTCGAATTTTTGCTGGCTCTTTCCTACCCGGGAAACATCCGCTCGATCGGCTTTTCTCTGTAACCGCTCCCGGACTTCCCTTGTAACGGCGGTTGAATAAAAATCATGGGGTTCAAGGCTACTGGTTCGATCGATGGATGACACGGTTCGGAATGCGGACGGGCATAAAAAAAGAGCGTTGTGAACGCTCTTTTTCTGATGCTCTTGGAACAGGTCCTTTATTTGGAAAGGTCCGACACCATCTGGCGAGCCTGTGCGGCATTGGGACCGGCGGTCACTTTGCGGAAGGATTCGATGGCTTTGGCGGTATTGTCGGTATTTTGGTAAGCTGCGCCCAGGTAGAAATTGATTTCCGATTTCTTTTCCTCGTCGGTCTGCAGTTCCGCAGCCTCGGGAGCATACTGGATCACCGAACGGTAATCTTTTTTATTATTGGCAACCTGCACTTTCAACAGGGCACCGGCAGCATCTTCCGGGATGAGTTCGGTCAGCCGTACCACCTCTTCCAGGTTACCGGCGGCACCGGCGGCAGCAGCGCGGACCAGCACCGCTTCCGAAACCTCTTTCTTCGCTTCGGCTACGGCTTCCACATAACGGCTGTGGCGACCTTCCAGGGCGATGATGCTGTTATATACTTCTACCGATTGCTCCAGATCGTCCAGCTTGTCGTAGCTGCGGGCCAGATTGAGGGCCATATCGGTATTGGTCGGGTCGGCTTCGAAACCTTTGGCAAAAATTTCAACCGCTTCGCTGTAACGCTCGTTGTTGTAGGCGTCGGCGCCCGAAGCGAAGTAAATCTGTCCGATCATCTGGGTCGATTGGCGCTCCACTTGATCGTTGCCGTACATTTCGGCCCGGTCACGGGCTTCGGTCAGTTTTTCGATTGCGGCATCGTATTGCTGCGCGGCGGCTAATGTTCTTCCGGTAAATAAAAGAGCCGTAGGAAGATAGCGTTGTGACTGGATCAGGATTTCTCCGGCTTCTTCCACCGTAGCCGCTTCATCGATCACCTGTGCGAAGACCTCGGCGGCTTTTTCGAATTCTTTGGCCTGCAGGGCAGCACCCGCTTCGTTGTATTTTTCGGTGATTTCACCCATTGTTTGTGCCGACACGTTCAGGGCC
>JAJQAW010000236.1 GCA_021203585.1 Rikenellaceae bacterium | reverse complement strand
GTTTGTTCATAGGACACCCCCTGTCTTATACGTTAAAAATGTGTTGTTTTCCGAGGCCGTTGTCGAACGGATTTTACACCCTTCAATGTCTTCTTTCGAAAGCGCCTGCGGATGCGGTCCGCCGGAACCATTCCCCGTTTGGACCGATCAGGCTCCTCTTTCTTCGAGGGCTTTGACCAGACCGGCTACTTTGTTCCCGGCGCTGCCTTGCAGTGCGGAAATAACGTTTTTCGCCGGAGACTGGAGCAGTGCCACGATATCGCCGAGCAATTCGTCGCGCGATTTGACGTTGACCAGCTCGTCCACCAGGTCTCCCACGTATACGCATTCTTCGACAAACGCGCCTTTAATCAAAGGTTTTTCCGAAGATTTGCGAAACTCCTTGATCAGCTTGGCCGGAGCGTTGCCAACCTGGGTGAACATCACCGCCGAAGAACCTTTCAGAACGCCCGCGATCTCTTGATCCGCCTTTTCGGCTTTTTCCAGCGCTTTGGCAAACAGCGTGTTCTTTACCACCACCAACTGAATTTCTTTCTCGAAACACGCGCGACGGAGTTTGGAAGTCTGTTCGGCGTTCAAGCCTGAAGTATCGGTGATGTAAAAGTGCGGATATTCCTGCAGTTTCCCGGTCAAGCTATCGATAATCTGTGCTTTTTCTTCCCTGTTCATGGATGCTTAGTTTTTATTATCAACCGATTTGGGATCGATCTGCAGACCCGGGCTCATGGTCGTAGAGATATAGATGCTCTTTACGTACGTACCTTTGGCCGCGGTGGGTTTCAGTTTGTTGATCATCTGGATAAATTCCTTTGCATTTTCCACGATCTGTTCAGGGGTGAAAGACATCTTGCCGACAGCGGCGTGTACGATACCGAATTTATCTACTTTGAAGTCGATTTTACCGGCTTTAACCTCGGTAACGGCTTTGCCTACCTCCATGGTAACGGTACCGGTTTTCGGATTAGGCATCAAGCCCCGCGGACCCAGAATACGACCCAAGGCACCCACTTTCGCCATAACGTTGGGAGTGGTGATGATGACGTCAACGTCAGTCCATCCGCCTTTGATTTTGTCGATATATTCATCCAGGCCGACGTAATCCGCACCGGCCGCAGTGGCTTCGGCTTCCTTGTCGGGCGTACAGAGTACCAGGACCCGTACGTCTTTGCCGGTTCCGTGGGGTAGGGTCACCACGCCGCGCACCATCTGGTTCGCTTTACGCGGATCGACTCCCAGGCGAACGTCTACGTCGACCGAAGCGTCGAATTTGGTGAAAGTGATGTCTTTCAGCAATTCGGCGGCTTCTGCGAGCTTATACGTTTTACCCGGTTCCACTTTAGCCAGGACAAGTTTCTGATTTTTTGTCAGCTTAGTCATTTTACCGTCATTTAAACATTACACATTCGGAAATTCACCACTCACGCGGATACCCATGCTACGGGCCGTTCCAGCCACCATACGCATCGCTGACTCAACCGTGAAGCAGTTCATGTCCTCCATCTTGCCCTGGGCGATCTCTTTGATCTGCTCCCAGCTTACCTCGCCCACTTTTTTACGGTTGGGTTCGGCCGATCCGGATTTCAATTTGGCTACCTCTTTGAGCTGAACGGCTACGGGCGGTTGCTTGATGACGAAGTCGAATGACTTATCGCTGTATACGGTGATAATGACAGGAAGAACCTTGCCCGCCTTCTCCTGGGTCCGCGCATTGAACTGCTTACAGAACTCCATGATGTTCGCCCCTTTCGAACCGAGAGCCGGCCCTACGGGAGGCGACGGGTTGGCGGCACCGCCTTTAATCTGCAATTTGATAAATGCAGCAACCTCTTTTGCCATAATTTTCTTGTTAATTTCCCAGAACTTTAAAATTCAAAAAACAAGGCTTGCGGCTGGAATGAAAGCGAACGTAGGTCAATACATGAGCCTTTCATCGCAGGGACATTATGCCGGATTTTGGATTTTTTGAAAGTTCCTACTCTTTTTCAACTTGAACAAAACTTAACTCCATAGGAGTCTTGCGCCCGAATATTTTAACGGAAACCGTCAGTTTCTTCCGCTCGTCGTCTACGGCTTCGATAGTACCCGAGAAGCTTGCGAACGGGCCATCGATTACTTTTACATTTTCGCCGACGAAGAACGGCACTTCGTTTTCCTCTTCGCTTTCCACCAATTCATCGACGCGTCCCAGGAGTCTGGCTACTTCGGCGGGGCGGAGAGGGGTTGCCCCATGAAGAGAATCCTTGGGTTCGCCGAGAAAACCCAATACATCAGGTGTATTGCGAAGCATATACGGGATTTCGCCTACAAGGGCGGCTTCTACCAACACATATCCAGGAAACGATACGCGTTCCTTGCTGATCTTTTTACCGTTGCGTATCGAGTACACTTTTTCGGTAGGGATCAGCACCTGGGTGACATAGTCCTGCAGGTCGAGATTCCGGACTTCCGCCTCGATATACTCTTTGACCCGCTTTTCCTTGCCGCCGATGGCCCGGATAACGTACCAGTTCCGTTCGATTTTGTTGTCGCTCATTAGATCAATTTGTAACGAATGGATTAATAGAGCAAATTGTAGATGCCTTTCATCGCATTTTCAAAGACGAGGTCCATACAAAGGATCACGATGGCAAAAACGAGGGAAGCAACCATCACCACGACTGTCGAAGCTTGCAACGATTTCCAGCTGGGCCAAGTGACCTTGTTTACCAGCTCGTTGTAGGCATTTTTTACGTATTGGATAAATCTTTTCATGATTTCATCTTAGAAATGAATACCGGAGCGAAAAATGCCGGAACCTTTCATTTCGGCTCTTTTCCGTCCTGGGCACGAGTGGAGAGATTCGAACTCCCATCAACGGTTTTGGAGACCGCTATTCTACCCTTGAACTACACTCGTAGATACGGGGAACGGACGAATCCGTCCCCGTTTTGAGCAGCTGCGTAACCACTCTTTTTTAGCTCAGAGAATGAAACGGCTGCCTTGGTTGCCAAAGCCCTTCCTTTTCCCCTGAGTTTGTCCTCTGCTTAGTCGAGGATTTTGGTAATCTGGCCTGCACCCACGGTACGTCCACCTTCGCGGATTGCGAAACGAAGACCTACGTTGATAGCCACCGGGTAGATCAGTTCTACCGTGATGGTGATGTTGTCACCCGGCATTACCATATCCACACCCGCCGGAAGCTGTATTTCACCGGTTACGTCGAGCGTACGCAGGTAGAATTGCGGGCGGTATTTGTTATGGAACGGCGTGTGGCGTCCACCTTCTTCTTTTTTCAAGATATAAACCTCGGCTTCGAATTTGGTGTGCGGAGTGATAGAACCCGGTTTAGCGACAACCATACCGCGTTTTACCTCTTTTTTGTCCACACCACGCATCAATAAACCTACGTTGTCGCCGGCTAACACTTGGTCGAGGAGTTTGAGGAACATTTCCACACCGGTACAGGTAGAAGTGATCGGTTTTTCCACCAGCCCGAAGATTTCCACCGGGTCGCCTACGTGGATGATCCCGGTTTCGATACGACCGGTCAATACGGTACCCCGACCGGTGATCGAGAATACGTCTTCTACCGGCATCAGGAACGGTTTTTCGTTTTCACGCGGCGGAATCGGAATATATTCGTCCACGCTGTCCATCAGTTCCATGATTTTGTCTTCCCATTGCGCTTCGCCGTTCAGGCCGCCCAATGCAGAACCACGGATTACCGGAGCGTTGTCGCCGTCGAAGTTGTAGAAGCTCAACAGGTCGCGGATTTCCATCTCCACCAGTTCCAGCATCTCTTCGTCGTCTACCATGTCGCATTTGTTCATAAACACCACGATACGCGGTACGTTTACCTGACGGGCGAGCAGGATGTGCTCACGGGTCTGAGGCATCGGACCATCGGTAGCAGCAACTACTAGGATCGCGCCGTCCATCTGAGCGGCACCGGTTACCATGTTTTTCACGTAGTCGGCGTGGCCCGGACAGTCTACGTGAGCATAGTGACGGGTAGCGGTTTGGTACTCTACGTGAGCGGTATTGATGGTGATACCACGTTCTTTTTCTTCCGGAGCGTTGTCGATCGAATCGAACGAACGCAGTTCAGAAAGACCTTTTTTTGCCAGTACGGTGGTAATAGCAGCGGTCAGCGTGGTTTTACCGTGGTCAACGTGTCCGATGGTTCCGATATTGACGTGAGCCTTGGACCTGTCAAATTTTTCTTTTGCCATGATTGAAAGTTATTTTAATTGAGTTTTTAATTTATTTGTTTCTTACTGCGCCTTTTCAAATAAAAAAAGACGGA
>JAJQAW010000227.1 GCA_021203585.1 Rikenellaceae bacterium | reverse complement strand
GAAGAAGCGCTCTTCGGACAGGCCGATAAAAGAGCTTTGACCGAATTCAGAAATAAATTTCCGGCATGGAAAGATGCCGACCAGTTTCTATTACAGCTATAAATGAGCGAAAAACTACTGCTGCTGGAAGACCAGGCGATTGCCCTAGGCGCCCTGCATGCCGGAATTTCAGGGGTTTACGCCTACCCAGGCTCACCCGCTACCGAAATCACGGAGTACATACAACAATCGCCTGTATCGGTGAAAAGAAACGTGTACAGCGATTGGTGCACCAATGAAAAAACGGCTATGGAGGCGGCCCTGGAGGTTTCTTATGTGGGCAAACGGTCCTTGGTGTGCATGAAGCACGTCGGTCTGAACGTGGCGGCCGACGCTTTCATTAATTCCGCCATTACGGGGACTCACGGGGGATTGGTGGTGGTCGCGGTGGACGATCCGTCGATGCACTCCTCCCAGAATGAACAGGACTCGCGCTTTTACGGAAAATTTGCTTTGGTTCCGATTTTCGAACCCTCTTCCCAACAGGAAGCCTACGATATGGTGCGGGCGGCTTTCGATCTGTCCGAACAGGTGATGTTGCCCGTGTTGGTTCGCCTGACCACCCGTATGGCGCACTCCCGGGCTATTATTCGCACCCGCCCCGCCCGGGAACAAAACCGGCTATCTTTCCCCGAAGACCGAGGGCGCTGGCTTTTGCTACCGAGCCATGCCAGAAGAAGGTACAACGTCCTGCTGGCCCAGCAGGCGAGCCTGGGAAAAGCCTCGGAAGAGTCCCCTTTCAATCGGTATGCCGAAGGGAGCGACAAAGGAATCATCGCCTGCGGGATCGCATACAATTACTTGATGGAGGCTTTCGACGGGAAATGCGACCGTACGATCTTGAAAATTTCGCAATATCCGTTGCCGGGAAAACAAATCCGGCAGATGATGCATAGTTGCCGGGAGATTTTGGTACTCGAAGACGGTCAGCCGTTTGTGGAGGAACAACTGCGCGGAGTGTTGGATGAATCCGGAAAAATCAAAGGCCGGTTGAGCGGTGAAATACCGCGGGCCGGAGAACTCACTCCGGACCAGGTCAAAACCGCGCTCGGCGTACTTCCCGAAATCGGCTACGAAACCTGCCCCGACCTGGTTCCCCGACCGCCTGCCTTCTGCGACGGTTGCGGACATAAAGAGGTTTATGAAATCCTGAATACGGTCATCCGGGATTACCCGGATGCCAAAGTATTCAGCGATATCGGTTGCTACACACTGGGAGGCTTGCCGCCCCTGCGAGCGATCGACAGTTGTGTGGACATGGGCGCTTCGATCCCCATGGCCAAAGGGGCGGCCGACGCCGGCTTATATCCTTCCCTGGCCGTGATCGGAGACTCCACTTTCACCCACTCCGGAATCACCGGGCTGCTGGATGCGGTCAATTCGAAATCCAATCTGACGGTCCTTATCTCCGATAATTTGACCACAGCCATGACCGGAGGACAGCCTTCTGCGGGAACGGGAAAAATCGAAGACATTTGCCGCGGCCTAGGTGTCGAGCCGGATCACTTGCATGTGATCGTACCGACCGACCAGAACCGGCAGCAAATCGAAACCCTGATTCGGTGCGAAATCGCTTATAACGGAGTTTCGGTGATCATCCCTCGGCGGGAATGCGTACTGATGCTCCAACGTAAAAATAAACCGGCAAGGGCATGAGAAAAGATATTATTTTGTCCGGAGTCGGCGGCCAGGGTATTCTTTCGATTGCCATCATTCTGGCCGAGGCCGCTATGCACGAAGGATTCAACGTCAAACAGGCCGAAGTGCACGGCATGAGCGTACGCGGAAGCGAAGTGCATTCCAATCTGCGCATCTCTTCGCTTCCCATCTTTTCCGATCTCATTTCCAAAGGGACGGCCGATTTGATCCTGTCGCTCGAACCGTTGGAGATGCTTCGCTACTTGCCCTATATCTCGAAAGAGGGATGGGTAGTGGCCAATTCAGCCCCGATCAAGGATTTGATTCATTATCCGGATATCGAAGAGGTATTGGAGGACTTGGCCGCCCTTCCGCACATCATCTTAGTGGATGCCGATCGAATCGCCGGAGAGCAGGGACTGATACTGGCTTCCAATATGGTGATCCTGGGAGCCGCCGCTACCCTACTCGAGCTGGAAGACGAAACGCTCCGGCAGGCGATCCGCAATCATTTTGAAAACAAAGGGGAAGACATCGTGGAGATGAACCTGGAGGCCTATCGATTGGGACGGGAAGTTATCGTGAATCAATCCGCCCTTTAAACCGCTTGACCCGGCGGTCCCTGAACCGGCGGCAATGGGCCCACTCCACTATTCCGGTTTGTGATAAAGCCGGTTTGAGCGATTCAAACAAAGCTTCCCTCATTCGGTCTTTTTCTGTACCCTCCCGAGCCCATGGCCCCTTTTTCGATCGCCTATCGCTGGGCAAGAGGGGCCTTCGCGGAGTGCGGATCGTTCCATCGACCGCTCATCCCCATACCGGCGCCGTGCCGGTGAACCTTTTTTCGGGAGCGGATATTCGCAGCAATGGCAATATTCAGGCTATTTTTTTAACTTTGGCCATACGTTGCAATTTCACTAACCAAATACCGCTATGAACATTTCAAAAATCGAATGGAACGGCTATCGGGCCGTTGCCATGGAAGCCGGAGGCTGGGAAGCCCTGCTGATCCCGGAGCTGGGCGCCAATCTGGTCAAACTGGTCCATCGGGAAAAGAAACTCAATATCCTGCGCACTCCGAAAGACGACGAACTGGAATTTTTCGCTGCCCGTCCGCAATTGTTCGGTCTGCCGTTGCTGTTTCCGCCCAACCGAATCGAAGACGGAACCTACACCCACAACGGCAAAACGTACCACTACCCGATTACGATTCCGGATCAAAACAACCACCATCACGGAACCCTGAAATCCCAAGCCTTTACCGTTACCCGAACCGAGATCGGCAGTGATTACGTGGAAGTGGAAGCTTCTTTCTTCTCGAATCTGGTGAATGATGCGGTATACAGCTATTTTCCGCACGCTTTCGAGTGCAGGATGTCTTTCAAGCTCTCGGCCTGCGGGCTGGAACACCGGGTGACTTTTGTCAACCAAAGCGATTCGGATATGCCGCTGGGTGTGGGCTACCATACGCCGATCATGATCCCGTTTGTCGAAGGGGGAAATGCCGATCAATACAAACTGCGGATGTCGGTAGGTGAAAAATGGGAGGTCAACGACCGTACCCTGCCGACCGGAAAACGGTTTCCGCTCGATCAAACCGAACAGCAACTGCGTACCTGCGGATTGAAACCGACCGGATGCGCAATCGAATGGCCCATGACCGGCCAACCGATCGAGGTGGATGGCAAACCCTACAACGGGGCGATCATCGAGGATTCGGCCAACGGAGTAACGGTGTATTACCAGGTGGACGATCAGTTCAAACACTGGACCTTCTGGAACAACGGCGGCACGGTGGACTGGGCCTGCCCGGAACCGCAAACTTGGGCCATCAATGCCCCGAACCTTGATCTTCCGAACGAAGTAACCGGATTTCAAACCGTAGCTCCCGGGCAATCGTGGAGCGCGGTCAGCAAAATTTATGCGAGGTAACCGTCGGTTCTACGGTCGATAACTCTCTGTACGGGAACAAAATGAAAAAATTTTCATTTTGTCCCTTTTTTTATTCACCCCTCGCAGGATAACGAGCCTAAAAGTAGCTTACATTTGCCCCATTAAAATTTATTCATCGTAAACTTTAGTAGGCATGGCGACAGTATTCATGATCGTAATTTTTATCCTGGGGTACATCGGTATTGCCACGGAACACAACCTGAAGGCCAACAAAGCGGGGATCGTCCTGATTACAGGAGTGATCTTGTGGGTCATCTACATCTTCGCCGCCGATTACTTCGTACCGGCGTTCAATGGGGCCGAACTGCGGCATTTCCTGGATATTTCGCCGCAGTGGCAGCACATGCCCTCGCACGAACAGCACATTCGTTTTGTGGTGGACGGGCAAATCCTGGAGCACATCGGGAATATCGCCGAAACGTTGCTTTTCCTGATGGGAGCCATGACCATCGTCGAACTGATCGACGTCCACGGAGGATTCGCCTTCATCATCAACCGCATCACCACCCGGGACAAACATAAATTGCTCTGGACGATTTCCCTGCTGACCTTCTTCATGTCCGCCCTGTTGGACAACATGACTACGGCTATTGTGATGATCATGATGCTGCGCAAGTTGATTGCCAATTACAAGGAACGATGGCTGTTCGGGAGTGTAATAGTC
>JAJQAW010000287.1 GCA_021203585.1 Rikenellaceae bacterium | reverse complement strand
ATCCAGGACGATGTACCACAGCGAAATATCCAGCAATCCGAGTCCAACCACCACCAAACCCATCACCGCACCGCTGCGGAAGGCAACTTTCAATCCTTTGTCCAAGGAGTCACGGGCGGCATTGGCTGTACGGGCCGATGCGTAAGTGGCGGTTTTCATACCGATATAACCTGCCAGTGCGGAGAAGAATCCGCCGGTCAGGAAGGCCAGCGGAACCCATTTGTTCTGCACGCCCAGTCCGTAAGCCAGAAAAGCGAAGAAGACGGCCAGCACTATAAAAACGATAATGACGACTTTGTACTGCTGCCGGAGATAAGCCATCGCCCCGGCCCGAACGTGGGCGGCAATTTCTTTCATCCGGTCGGTTCCTTCGCTCTGCTTCTTCATCTGCACGAAAAAATAGCGGGCAAAAAGCAGCGCCACCACCGATGCCAGGGGCATCAGCCAAAAAATGAGAGGTATTCCTGTAGCCATAGTAGTATTGGTGTTAGTTTGACATAAATTTGTTTTAAAATTCGGTAATTTTTAATTAAATCCCAAATAAAAAACGGGATATCTAAAATAATATCCCGTTTTGATAACAAAAACTTTATATCGGTCAACTAAAAATCCGGTCTCCCCAGGGATAACTGCCCGGTTTGAGGGTGATATGGATTTCCCGGTTATCCGGAATCAGACAGTCGCCCGATGCGCCCTGCAAAACCATTCTGACTACCCCCGGCGCCAATTCATCCGTTACTCGGAAACAACTCCAACCGAGCATGGCCAGGACGGAAAATGCCGTGGCTCCGCCTTCGATCACCAATTCGTGCGGTAAACGTATCTCTGTGAGCGCGGACACGGCCGCGGCCATGATGTTGCGCAGGCGCACGGCGTAGCATCGGTCTTTGCGCGGTTTATCGCCAACAGCGACGGCGATGGAATGGTGTAGCTCGTAGATTTCAGCCAATCCGGCAAACCACGCCTTTGGGTCTCGTTGTAGTTCAAAAACCTCCATCGGCATATCCTCTACCGGAATGAGTTTGCGTCTGAAATAATCGTACTCCGCGAGTGAATGCTGCGCGGTACTGCCGCAAACGATAATGGCATCCCGGAGACCCAGGCCTGGAAATTCCGGCAATGTCCGCTCCCGCCAACCGAGTTCCCGCAGCCACGCCGTGAAAAGATCCGCGCCGCCGGCCAGAACCGTTTTTTCATCCGCCTGCCGGACGAAACGGGCAATCTCCGCATCCGATTCGGCATTGGCCGCCTGAATGCCGGACGATTTCAAAGCATCTGCCGCCGTAAGAACCGTCTGGATTCGCGGAAAACGTTCGCTTAGGTTCGCGGTACGGGCGGGAAACTCCGGGTCTTCGGCAAACAAAGTACGATCCAGCGGTTGGCCGTTTATGTAATAGTTACCGCCACGGATCACGCGGCCTTTGGAAGGATTTTGCGGCAGGTAACGCGTCCTCGGAATACCGGTTGCTCTTTGCACGACCTCGATTTCGGGAACCACATGACCCCGGAGGGCCGAATCGACCTTTTTAAAAAGCGCTCGATAGCCGATACGGTTCAGTTGTCCCATCACCCGGCGGGTATCCATTACGGCCTCCGCCAACGGCAGGGAACGGGTGTCGGTAGCGTAGACCAGCAGGTCGGCATCCGGAACTTTACCATCCGAATTGACCACCATTTCGACCCGCAGACCGAACCGCAGACCGATGCCTGCAATTTCAGCCGCACCGGTAATATCGTCGGCGATTACCGCAATCATTTTATGCTTTTTTAAGACGGTTTTGAGCCATCCGAGTCGCGTAATCGATCGATAGTAGCATGGCATCCGCACTGGCAATTCCTTTTCCGGCCACATCGAACGCTGTGCCGTGGTCTACAGAAACACGGATGATAGGAAGTCCTAGCGTGATATTTACGCCCTGCACGCTCTCCATTTTTCCGGTTTCGCGGTTCCAATTAAAACCGACCACTTTAAACGGGATGTGTCCCTGATCGTGATACATGGCTACACATCCGTCGTAGAAGCCGCATTTAGCTTTGGCAAACAGCGTGTCCGGCGGCACCGGACCGGATACGTTGAAGCCCATCCCGGTCAGTTCTTCGATGGCCGGCACGATCTCTTTTTCCTCTTCCCATCCGAACAGACCGCCGTCGCTCGAGTGCGGGTTCAGCCCGGCAATGCCGATTTTCGGGTTTTCGATGCCGAATTGTCTGCAAGCGTCGTCCAGCAATTGGGTAACGGCGATGATCCGATCCTTTTTCACCAGATCGCAAGCTTCCCGTAAGGGAACATGCGTGCTGACATGGATGACCCGCAGGTATTCGTCCGCCAACAACATGGCGTATTTTTTTGTCTCCGTGAAATGGGCGTAGATTTCGGTATGTCCGGAGAAGTGGTGTCCGGACAGGTTCAACGCTTCTTTATTGATAGGCGCCGTTACCGTTCCGTCCACCTCGTTTTTCATGGCCAGTTCAATAGCGGTCCGGATCGATTCGAAGGCGATGTTGCCCCCGGCCGCGGATACTTGTCCGAATTGAACGGTGTCGGCCCCTTCGGTTGGAACAGTATACACATCGATCGTTCCGTATTCGAATGTTGCCTGCGAAACATCCGTTATCGGATTAATTTTTAAGCATAAACCGAGCAGCTCTACCGCTCGCTGCAGGATATTGGGATCGCCCGTTACCAACGGACGGCATTTTTTGTAAGTGGCCCGCTCGTTCAGGACTTTGGCTACGATCTCGGGGCCGATTCCTGCCGGGTCACCCATTGTAATGGCTAATTTGGGTTGATTCATTTTGCTTATTGTAACGTTTAAAGTTCTTTTTCCATGTGGCACACCAAAAACGGAAGATGCGGGTATTGCCGGATTGCCGTTTCCCGAAAACCGTGTCTCATATACCAGTTCTTGAGCACTGTCTGCTCGTTAATAATGCTTATCAACATTTTTTCCTGCCCCTGACTGCTGGCAGAATCACTGACATAATGGAGCAACCGTCCAGCAGCCCCTTGCCCGCGAGCTTCAGGAATTACGGCCATTTTTTCCAGATAACAGGCCTTTTCCTGCCAGTCAGCGGGTCTTACCGAAACGAAGCCGATCTGTTGCTCACGGTGATGCATTCCGTAAAACACAGCTCCCTGATCTTGCAGTTTCCGCAAATCGGCCAATTCTACAAAGGCACCGTGATTCGGGTTATTGTGCCGTGTGAGACCGAATTCATCGGCAACCGATCGGAAGGGGCCCGTCGGATTACCGAAACCCTTTCGATCTTTTTCTGCTCCGTTTCGATCCGGCGGATGGTCATGCTTATTCGAACAGGCTCTGGTAGATTTCAAAGGCATCCTCGTAAGTCACCTCACGCGGATTGTTCACCAACAGACGCTGGACCGACATAGCGGCTTCCGCCAATTCAGGAATATCGTCGCGCGAGATGCCGAAAGCACTCATATTCGTGGGAATGCCGATGGCTTCCGAAAGATGCGTGATCCAAGCCACTCCGTTGGCCGCAGTCTCTTCGTCGGAACCGCTCCGGGCCAAACCGAAAGCCTCCGCTACCTTGGCGTATTTGCAAGGATCGGCTGAAATATTGAAACACATGACCGAAGGCAACAGAATCGCATTGGCCAACCCGTGCGGAATGTGGAACTCACCACCCAAGGGATAAGACAGGGCATGCACCGCCGCCGTATTAACCGGCCCCAGGCATAACCCCCCGTAAAGACTGCCGAGCAGGAGCGCTTCACGGGCTTCCAGATCGCAAGGGTCGTTTACCGCATTGAGCAAATTATTGGCGATCAACCGAATTCCCTCCAGCGCATACATATCGATTCCCGGATGGGCGTGTTTGTTGGTATATGCTTCGATACAGTGCGTCAAAGCGTCCATACCGGTTTCCGCCGTTACCTTCCGCGGAACGGTCAGGGTCAGTTTCGGATCGGCATAAGCCGCATCCGGCACCAAAAACGGACTCACGATCCCCTTCTTCAATCGATCCGCTTCGTCCAACAAGATGGCATTCGGAGAGACTTCGCTACCGGTTCCCGCCGTTGTCGGCAGGCAGGCCAGCCACGTTTTGCGTTCCAGTACATTACCGCTGCCGAACAGGTCTTCCACGTGCTGGCTGCTTTGATTCAGCGCCGCTACCAGCTTAGCCACATCCAATACGCTTCCCCCACCGATTCCAGCCAAGCTGTCCGTACCGAAAGCGCGGGCTACGGTCAAAATTTCTTTGAAATCACGCACGGTTGGTTCGGAAAGAACCTGATAGTATATTATAACCTGTACACCGTGTGCGGT
>JAJQAW010000384.1 GCA_021203585.1 Rikenellaceae bacterium | reverse complement strand
GCTCGGACGGATGCCGAGGGGAATTGGAAAGTGCTCGTTGCTACCACGGAGGCCGGCGGTCCGTATGAAATCCGAATCAGTGACGGGGAGGAAATCCTGTTGCATAACATATTACTGGGAGAGGTTTGGGTTTGCTCCGGACAATCCAACATGGAGATGCCGCTCAAGGGCTTCATCGGGCAGCCGGTCGATCGGGCCCTTTCCACGGTAGCCCATGCCGGAGCAGATCCCGGCTTGCGGCTGTTTACCGTTAAAAAGACACGCAGTCCGGAACCGTTGGACGACGTGGAAGGCGCCTGGGCGGTTTCTTCTCCGCAAAGCGCACTGAATTTCAGTGCGGCGGCCTATTTTTTCGGACAAAATCTGCACCGGATTCTTGAGGTGCCCGTCGGATTGATCGTTTCGGCCTGGAGCGGTTCTTACATCGAAGCGTGGATGCCCCGGCAACTCCGGGAAGAATTGAGAACCCCGCCCGGAAATATTTTTTCCCAGGAATTATACAACGCCATGATCCATCCGCTCTTGCCGTACGGCATCGCGGGATGGATCTGGTATCAGGGAGAGAGCAATCGGATTTATCCCACGGATTATGCGCGGTTGATGGAACGGATGATCGGATGGTGGCGGGAACAATGGGGACGCGGAGAGCTGCCGTTTTATTATGTACAAATTGCGCCTTACCTCTACGACGACGGGGCGGACGGGGTGAGTATTGCGCTGGTTCGCGATCAGCAATCGCTGGTTCAGCGTACCGTACCTCAAACCGGTATGGTGGTCACGATGGACCTGGGCGATCCGCTGAATATCCATCCGGTCCAAAAGAAGCAGGTCGGTGAACGGCTTTCTTACTGGTCCTTGGCCCGAACTTACGGAATTCAGGGGCTGCCTTACCGGGCTCCGGAGTACGAATCCATGGAGGTGCGGGAAGACGGAACGGTAACCGTGAAATTCGGCTTTCCGGAAGAGGAAGCACAGGGCAGGCTTCCATTTGATAACGGGTTGGCTCCCTGGGATATCCAGGTGGACGGTTTCGAAATAGCCGGTCCGGACCGGGTCTTTTATCCAGCCCGGGCGAGGGTCGATAAAACCGGACGGCGAAATTCCGTTACCCTGTCCAGTGAACAGGTGGATCGACCGGTGGCGGTCCGTTACGCCTGGAAAAATTCTGTGCAGGCTACCCTGTTCAGTACCATGGGACTACCGGTTTCACCCTTTCGCACGGACGATTGGGAGGTCCGGACGGATTATTCCGAATAACTCGCCCGGGATTTCGGACTGCGGCCGGTACCCTCCGGTGGTCACGGTAGGCCGATCCACCCCCAGGGGGCCTTCAGATAATTCATAAACCGGACTGTATCCGTATCCTGTCAGCAGCAGGGGATTCGGTTTGTCGGCCGGGCAATATCTTTTTAAGTAAAAAGTCCGGTTTGCATATTTTTTGTAATACACTCACAAAAAATACATCGACTATGTACAAATCAGACTAGGCCATGAAAAACGAGGCCGAAGTGATCCGACGGCACGTGGAGGAATTTGAACCGAACCAAATGACCAATGCCGACGGGGCGCAGAGCATGGAACCCGATGAGCCGGGAACCCGGATCGATTACGACGGATTGGACAATTTTGCGACCGACTAAATCCGAAATTCCGCCCTACAGGGAGAATCGTAGTCAAAGCGCAACAAAAAATGCCGGGAATTATCGTATATTTACGCGAAATTATTCGAGGCCGAATCACCGGCCGGCAGGTGTAATTTCCTGTGTTTGATCAAAAAAAGGTGTTTGCCCGGTGGCCGTGAAGCACGATTACCTAGAAATAATGAGCTCATAGCCGTAGAATAGTCCATAATGGGGAGCGGTGACTGCGAAGAGTTCCGTTACATTTGCACCGTCAATTTCATTTAATTCATCCGATATGGAAGAGTACCGACAGCAAAACCGAAAAGTAAACACAGTACGAATCAAACTGTAAGGTACTCCGTATGTCCTTACAGTTCAAAGTAAGGACGCCATGACAAAAGATTTCAAAACACAATTCCGCCGGCATACGATTCAGGGAATACGGCAATTGATCGAAGACAAAAACTGGAAAGAACTCAAGAGCCAGTTGAATGAAGTCGATCCGCTTTTCCTGTCCGAAATTATACAGCAGTTCAATACGGATGAACAAGTCGTCTTGTTCCGGCTCTTTTCCCGACAACACGCCAAAGAGGTGTTCGAGGATATCAGCCCCATCGAACAACAGGAAATTATCAAAGGGTTGGCCGAATACCGGCATATCCTGTCCAATCTGTTGAACGACCTCGACCCGGACGACCGTACCGCCTTTTTCGAAGAACTTCCGGGTAACTTGACCCAACGGCTCATGCAGTTGCTCACTCCCGAAGAGCGGGAGATCACCCGCAACCTGTTGGGTTATCCCGAAGAGAGCATCGGCCGGCTGATGACTCCGGAGTATGTAGCCGTTAAAGGGCATTATACGGTGGCGCAAACCTTGCAGCATATCCGGGAATTCGGTCGGGATTCGGAAACGATGAGCGTCATTTACGTGGTGGACGATCATTGGAGATTGATCGACGATATCCGCATCCGTGAAATCCTGCTGGCTGCTCCGGAACAGCGGATCTCGGAATTGATCAATAATAAATTTGTGGCGCTCAACGCTTTCGAGGATCAGGAGATCGCTGTAAAAGTATTCCGCGACCAGGACCGCATCGCTTTGCCCGTGGTGGATTCGGAAGGAATAATGCTCGGAATTGTGACGGTGGACGACGTATTGGACGTGACCACCGAAGAATCCACCGAGGACTTCCAGAAATTCGGGGGTACCGAAAGCCTCGATTTATCCTACACCCAGACCTCGCTGTGGGAAATGGTAAAAAAACGTTCCGGATGGTTGCTGATTCTGTTCGTGGGAGAGATATTTACCGCTTCGGCCATGGGATTTTTCGAAGACCGGATCGCTCAGGCCGTCGTGCTCGCACTGTTCGTTCCACTGATCATTTCCAGCGGCGGAAACTCCGGTTCGCAGGCGGCCAGTTTGATTATCCGTTCCCTGGCATTGGGGGAGTTGAAACTCTCCAACTGGTGGTACGTGATGCGCAAAGAGATTCTGTCCGGTTTGTTGTTGGGAGGACTCTTGGGCGTGGTCGGATTCTCCCGGATCGCGCTCTGGCAGGTAGCCGGTTTTCACGATTATGGTATTTACTGGGTGTGGGTCGGATTGACGGTAGCCGTTTCCTTGCTGTTCATCGTCTTGTGGGGTACCATTTCGGGTTCGATGATTCCGTTGATCCTGAAAAAAATGGGCATAGACCCGGCCACGGCTTCCGCTCCTTTTGTGGCGACTTTGGTCGATGTAACCGGATTGGTCATCTATTTCAGCATAGCCCTGTTGATGTTGTCCGGCAAATTGTTGTAGACCCGTGCAATCACCAGGAAGGTTTTTCGAAATCTCGGGAACCCGGTATTCCGGCAGCGCGGGAAACCGAAATATCCTTGCCGGAAAAACCGATGAAATGATCATAAACCAAATCCCTCTGTACAGGCGGGAAGAAGGCGGCTTCGGTGAAAGCCGCCTTTTCGACTGATTTGACGATGCAGGAATTGAAAATTTATATGTTGCCGGTAGCTATGATCGTGGGCGCCCTGGGACAGGGCTGGCTGTATCGGTTGGCTCCGGCGATGCCCTGGCTCTTATTTTTCATGTTGTTGTTTTCTTTTGCCCGGATCGCTCCGCGGGATGTGGTCTTTCACCGACTGCATCTTTACCTGCTGTCGATTCAATTGGCAGGATGCCTGGGGCTGTATTTTATCCTGCTCCCCTGGGATCCGGTGATTGCGCAGGCCGTGTTGATCTGCGTGCTGGCACCCACGGCGACCGCGGCCGCGGTGATTACCGGGTTACTGGGCGGGAGCGTCGGGTTTTTGACTACCTACATTTTAGCCGGAAACATACTGGTCTCGGTGGCGGCGCCCGTGTTATTTTCCTTTGTGGGGGTGAATCAGGAATTGCCGTTCTGGATCTCGGTCTGGGGAATCGGAAAACAGGTGATGCCGGTGCTGATTTTTCCCCTGCTGCTGGCCTGGTTGATCCGGTGGTGTTTGCCGCCGCTGCAGCGATGGCTCATTCGAGGATCGCAGATTCCCTTATACCTGTGGGCGGTATCTCTGACTATTGTCACGGGACGTACCGTTCATTTTTTGTTGGAACAAGATCGTCCCAATTACTTGACGGAATTCTCCATTGCCGGATTGACCTTGGTGATTTGCCTGCTGCAGTTTGTTGCGGGCCGCCGCTTGGG
>JAJQAW010000262.1 GCA_021203585.1 Rikenellaceae bacterium | reverse complement strand
TGTTTGGGGTATCTCGGGAGGGGCAACGGCCTGCGTTGGTTCAGTAAAGAAAATTATTGAACGGAAACCTGCCGGCATGGATCTCACCGATCATGCCGTATAGATCCTTGCGGAGTTTGTCGATGTTGATTTTTTCCCGGGCCGAAATGAAAATACAAGGGGTATTGGCCTTGGCGATCCAACTCTGTTTTATCTCCTCCAAAGTCCAATTTCGTTCGGTACGGGGAGTCAAATCATCCTCTTCTTTCTGTTCGTACCTGTAAGCATCGATTTTATTGAAGACCAGAAATACCGGTTTATCGCCGGCTCCGATCTCCACCAGAGTCTGTTTGACCACATTCAGATGGTCCTCGAAATTCGGGTATGAAATATCCACCACATGCAGCAGTAAATCCGCTTCCCGCACTTCGTCCAGCGTAGATTTGAAGGATTCCACCAGCTGGTGAGGAAGTTTCCGGATAAAACCCACCGTATCCGACAACAAAAAAGGCAAGTTGTCCAACACCACCTTTCGAACCGTGGTATCGAGCGTAGCGAATAACTTGTTTTCAGCGAAAACCTCGCTTTTGCTCAGTAAATTCATGAGTGTCGATTTCCCGACATTGGTGTATCCCACCAGCGCCACCCGCACCAGACTTCCCCGGTTGCTCCGCTGGGTTGCCATTTGCCGGTCGATTTTTTTCAAATCCTCCTTGAGCTTGGTAATGCGGTTCCGGATCGCCCGGCGGTCCGTCTCGATCTCTCGCTCCCCCGCTCCCCCGCGAGTGCCCGTTCCTCCCCGCTGGCGCTCCAGGTGAGTCCACATCCCTGTCAACCGCGGCAGCATGTACTCATACTGAGCCAATTCCACCTGGGTTTTGGCATACGCCGTACTGGCCCGTTGAACGAATATGTTCAATATGAGCCGCGTGCGGTCCAATATCTCGCACTCCATCTCCTTTTCCAAATTGCGGGTCTGCGAAGGCGAAAGTTCATCGTCAAAGATCGCCAAATCGATGTCGTTCTCCTTGACATAAGCCACAATCTCAGCCAGTTTGCCCGTTCCCACAAAAGTGCGCTTGTGCGGCGAAGATAACCGCTGGGTAAACCGCCTCTTCGTTTCGATTCCTACCGTCTCGGCCAAAAACTCCAGTTCATCCAGATATTCCCTGGTCTGAGCTTCCGACTGCCTTTCCGCCGTTACCGCTATTAATACCGCCCGCTCCGGGCCCGGTTTTCTTTCTCCCATTTTCTTTTTTTATTTCTGCATTGGCGCTTTTTAAAAGCGCCAGTTTTAGCCGTTCCCGGTAGACCCGAATCCGCCGGCCCCACGTTCGGTTTCGGAGAGCGAGTCGGATTGTTCCCAGTCGATACGCACAAATTGCGCCACGACCAGCTGTGCGATTCGTTCTCCGGGTTGGAGGGTATATTCGGAATTGGACACATTGGCCAGGATCACTTTCAGTTCTCCGCGGTAATCGGGGTCGTTGGGGCCGTGGGCGTTTAGTCAGGTCAGACCGTATTTGGCGGCCAGGCCGCTGCGGGGCCGGACCTGGATTTCGTAGCCTTCCGGTATTTCCACGTACAGACCGGTGGGTACCAGGGTGCGTTCAAGCGGTCGGAGGGTGATCGGTTCCTGGATATGTGCCCGTACATCCATTCCTGCGGCCTGTTCGGTCTCATATTGCGGTAAGTCGTACTCGGATTTGTTGATGACTTTGATTTTCATGTTATTTTTTCCTGAGAGAGGTGAGCAGGTTTTTCAGTTTTATCTTTTCCATCCGGGCAACAAAGATACAAAATCCTCCGAGAAGGAGCAGGTCCAGCGGGATACTGACTGAGCGGGGGAGATATCCGTTCACGGCCATTCCTACGGCGTAGAACAGGATTCCGGTCAGGAAATAGGTGCCGATTCGCCGGAGGTTGTAGGGAATGGGGAAGTATTTCTGGCACAGGCCGTAGCTGATCACCGCCATGACCATTTCGCAGACCAATCGACTCCATGCGGCTCCTAGGTTCCCGATGCGCGGGATGAGGATCAGATTCAGTGAGACGGTAAATATAAGCCCGGTACCGGTAATCACGGCGGCATATCGGGTCAATCCGGAATGTTTATACCAGAACGAAAGGTTCAGCACGATGCCGGCGAACACATTGGCCAAGAGGATGATCGGGAGCAATCGGATGTCGGTCCGGAAATCCTGACCGAGGATCAATCCGAACAAATCGGTAAAGTAGGTTATTCCCAGAAAGATGGCTATGGAAACGATCACAAAGTATTTCATGGCTTCGGCATTGGTGCGCTGGAACTCGTTCTGTTTGAACTCGGCCAGAAAGAAGGGCTCCGCACCGTACCGGTACATCTGCACGAACAGGGTCATGATGACGGCCAGTTTGGTTACCGCGCCGTATCCACCCAGGCTGGCCAGATTTTCGCCGGCGGGCTGGATGTATTTCAGCAGTTGCCGATCGATGAATTCATTGGCGACTCCCGGTATTCCGGCAATCAACAGCGGCAGGGAATAGAGGAAAACCGGGCGCAGGACTTTTTTATCGATTTTAGGCATACATCCTTTTAGGGTCGGCAACAGCAGCAGCAAAACCGTCGCACTTTGGATCAGGTTGGCTACAAAGGCATACCCGGGACCGTATCCGGGATTCCACAGTGCCGACAGGGATGGAATACGCGGTAGGCCGGAATAAAAGAAAAAACAGAGCGCCACATGGACAACCACCGAAAAGAAGCGGATCCAAACGAACCGCAAAGCCCGGTTTTGCGCGCGCAATTTGGCGAAAGGAATCGCAGTGAGGACATCTAGCCATACGATCGCTCCCATCAACCAGACGAAAGAGGGATATTCCGAGTACTGCATCCAACCGGCCACGGGACGAAGAAAAAGCAGCAGGAGCAGTAAAAACAGCGTTCCGGCCAGGGAAACGGTTCCCCATACGCTTTGAAAAACCTGCTTCTTTTCGGCTTCGGTGGGTGCCTTATTATAAAACCGGAAAAATCCCGTTTCCATGCCCAGGGTCAGCACGACCAGCAGAAACGGAATGACGGCATAGATATCCGTATACACTCCGAATTGTTCTTTGCTCAGAATACGGGTCAGGTAGGGGACCAACACGTAATTGAGCAGGCGTACCCCGATGGTACTGATGCCGTAAACGGCGGTTTGTCCGGCGAGTTTGCGTAGCATATGGCTTAATTTCGCTCCAAAGGTAAGGAATTCCCCTCATTTTTCTCCGGATGCGATCCTCCCCGGCGGGAAAGTGAGTCCCCGTTATCGAAGCGGATCGCGGTCCGGGATCGATGGGCGCTGGGATTTCCCAAATCGGGTTTGGCTGACCGGCAGAAAATTTGCGGATGGAATGAGATGCTTGTTAAAAAACGATACATTTGTGACTGAAAATGTTTAAAGATGAAAGTTTATAAATTCGGGGGGCTTCCATCCAGGATGCAGACGGGGTGCGGAACGTAGCGAAAATTATCGGACGGGAAAGCGGACGCCTGATCGTCGTACTATCGGCTATGGGCAAAACGACCGATGCTTTCGAGCGGTTGTGCCACCGTTGGTTTTACCGGGATGGAGATATCGAATCCGTTTTCGGAGAAATTTATCGGTATCATAACGAGATGATCGAAAATTTATTCGGAGCTGAAGCTTCGCTACCGCGGGTGGAGCGATTATTCGGCCGGTTGCGGGAGCTGCTCGAGGGGGAGACTTCGATGTCTTACGATTACGATTACGACCGGATTATTCCCTTTGGCGAATTACTCTCTTCGGCCATCGTATCCGCTTACCTGCAGTGGACAGGATTGCCGGACTGTTGGGTGGACATTCGCAAATGCCTCAAAAGCGACGACCGCTACCGGAGCGCCAATATCGATCTGCAAACTTCCCGTCAGTGGGGCCGGAAAACGTTTACGTTCGAACACACCCGGATTTATCTGACCCAGGGATTTATCGCCAGCACGATGACCAATCAAACCACCACGCTGGGGCGGGAAGGCTCCGACTATACGGCCGCGTTGCTGGCCAATCTTCTGGATGCGGAGAGTGTCACCATTTGGAAGGATGTTCCCGGGGTGATGAACGCCGATCCGAAACTGTACCTGGAGACCGTCATTATTCCCCGGTTGTCCTACCGGGAAGCCATCGAATTGTCTTTTTTCGGGGCCAAGGTGATTCATCCGAAAACCATTAAGCCGCTGGAAAACAAACACATTCCTTTGTACGTCCGTTCTTTTCTGGACCCTCAGGCGCCGGGAACGGTAATCGGCGATTGCGATGTTAGGCTCCAGCTTACCCAGATTTTTATAGATAAAACCGAAAAGATTCTTCTAACGCTGAACCCACGT
>JAJQAW010000318.1 GCA_021203585.1 Rikenellaceae bacterium | reverse complement strand
CACCATTACCTCGGCATTGCTTTCACTCAGTATTCGGGAAGTAATATACATCGCCGGCGATTCGCGCAGATCGTCGATGTTGGGTTTAAAAGCCAGGCCCATACAGGCCACCAGCGGTTCCCGGCCGTTTTCCAATTCAAACCGTTCACAGACCTCCAGCACCTGATTTGCGCACCAGTCGGATTTATAATCGTTGGTCTCCCGGGATCGTTTGATCAGTTGCGCCTGTTCCGGATAATCGGAGATAATAAACCAGGGATCTACGGCAATGCAATGCCCCCCGACTCCGCAGCCGGGCTGGAGAATGTTTACCCGCGGATGTTTGTTGGCCAATTCGATAAGATCCCAAACATTAATTCCGGCCTTCTGGCAAATGATCGAGAGTTCGTTGGCAAAAGCAATCTGTGTGTCTCGGGATGCATTTTCGGTCAATTTACACATTTCGGCAGTCCGAGCATTGATCGGATGCAGTGTTCCCCGGACGAATTGCGCATAAAAATCCATCGCTTTGCGCGTGGATTCAGGGTTGATGCCTCCGATAACGCGGTCGTTGTGTTCCAATTCATAGAGTACATTTCCCGGCAATACCCGTTCGGGGCAATAGGCGATATAGATCTTGTCTTTGAGTTCCGGACGCTCTTTCCAGATTAAGGCGGCCATTTTTTCTGTCGTCAGGACCGGAGAAGTAGACTCGATGACAAACAAATCCCCTTCTTTTAAATAGGGGATCACAGCCTGAGTGGCCGATTCCACGTAGGAAATATCGGCTCTGTGGTTCTGTTTAAATGGGGTAGGCACGACAATAAAATAAGCGTCTGCCGGTTGTGGGGCGGCGGCGGCTTTCAGCATGCCTCCCTCCACCACGGACTTCACCACATCGGCCAGTCCCGGTTCGATAATATGAATCTCTCCCCGGTTGATTTTTTCCACGACTTTCGGGTTGATATCCACACCCAGAATCCGCAAACCTTTGGAAGCGGCAAAAGCAGCGGTCGGTAAACCGATATACCCTAATCCGACAAATACTCCGTCAATTTTATTCATCGCATGCATCTTTTGTACCTATAGTTTGGTTAGCGTTTCTTTTCTTTTTTCTTTTTTCTTTTTTCGCCATATCCATAGCTGTATCCATACCCATAACCGTATCCGTAGCCATATCCGCGATTGTGAGAAATTCCTTTAATGACGTAAGTCAATTTTTTCAATTTTCTGGACTGGTACAGTTCTTCGGCCACTTTTAAATAGGGTTTCCGGGTAACTCCGACGCGCATTACGTACAGGGTCGCGTCACTCACCCGGTTGATAATGAGCGAATCGGCAACCAACAGTACCGGCGGTGTATCCACCACGATAATGTCATACTGTTCCCGTGCCTGGCGGAAGAATTCATCCAGTCGGGGACTCCGTAATAACTGCATCGGATTGGGCGGCATGATGCCGATCGGCGCTACATCCAGTTGTTTGTTCAATTGGGAGGGTTGTACGGTATCTAAAAATTTTACTTGAGATCTCGCCAAAAAGGAGGACATGCCTTTATGCTGCTGAATGTCCACCATTTCCTCCAGGCGTGAATTCCTTAAATCCAGATCGACTAGCAGCGTTTTTTTGCCTACTGTGGCCCAGGCTAGGGCCAGGTTGACCGCAAAGGAACTCTTTCCTTCGTTGGATACGGATGAGGTTACGATCATCACCTTTTCTCTCTCGCCCAATAAAAATTCCAGATTGGTCATCAATAACCAGTATTGTTCGGCCACGCTCGAGGAGAGATCGTTTTCCCGGATCAGGATTTCCGTAGCGGTCTTCCCTTTCATTTCCGGCGTCTCTCCCAAGATAGGCGCTGTGGTCAGTTTTTCGATATCTTCGCGGGTCGATATTTTTACATTGAATAGTTCCAGCAAATAAATGATTCCGACGGGGATCAGTACACCTAATAAGAGAGCGATCATCAGAATGATCATTCGACGGGGATGAACGAGTTTATCGTCCGTATAAGCCGCATCGATGATTCGGGCGTTGGGAACGACCATAGAGAGGGCAATGGCCGATTCTTCCTGTTTTTGCAGGAGGTACAGGAAAATAGTTTCGGTAATTTCCTGTTTGCGGAGAAAACTATTGAATTCCCGTTCATTGGTCGAGAGGTTCCGGATTTTGGAGTTGAACGCTCTCTCTTCCTGTTCCAGCCGGTTCAGCGTCACATTGTAGCTGCTTTCCGATTTTTTAATACCGACCAGAATATCGTTGCGAAGCGACAGGATCTGATTTTCCAATTGAATCAGAATCGGGTTGTCCTCGGTCATGGAGGCTTCGGCTTCCCGACGGGATAATTGCAGTTTATTGTATTGCTCGATCAGCGAAAGCAGCGAGATGTCGGTGATCCCTAAATTGGACGGAATCATGCGGTACAGGTTGTCCAGATCCTCCACGTGGCTGCCGATGGCCGAGAGGATCTCTTTCTGCATGGAAATTTCCAGAATCCGTTTCTGATTTTCCGAACCGGAGTAAAGATACAAACCCGCTTCACTCTGGAGATCGGTCAATTGGTATTTCTGCTTGTAGCTTTCGACATCTTTCTCGATCAATTCCAGGTCTTCGGAGATGTGATACAGACGATCCTCGATAAAATCGATGGATTGTTTGGTCACCCAGCGTTTTTCTTCGACCGAGGAGTCGTTGTAAATGCCCACCAGGGTGTTCAGAATATCCTCGCTTTTGGCGGGACAGGCAGAGACCATGGAGATATCGATAACCCCGGAAAATTTATTGCTATTGTTGAAAGAAACATTATCCTGATTCTTCCAGGGCCGAATTTTAATCAATACCGGAAATCCGGAAGTTCCGTCCGTAAATTGGATTCGGGCAGTACCCACGGGTGTCTCAAAGGTTCCTCCCGCCAATACCGTCCAATGATCGTGGTTGTCCCGGTCCCGGATGGTAAAATGGCCGGACTCTTCCAATCGGACTTCCCATTCCGCTTCCTCTCCCGAGAAGTTCTCCAGCTCGATGCGAACCGGGGAATTCCGGTAGATTTCGGAGGTTTTTATGTGTCCTTCGTTGAAATAGGAAACTATCAAATTGAGGCTGTCCGCTACCTTTTCCATCAATGTTCGGGAACGAAGAATTTCCAGTTCATTATCGATATTTCCGGATCCTCCGGCAATTCCCAAATCGCTGAAAATCTGAAAGTCGGTTGCCGATTGTCCCCTTTTTTCGTCCTTGATCAACACTTTAAGAGTCGTTTTATATTCCGGGGAAGCGTAACACAGGTATAGGATTCCGAGAAAGAGAAAGAGTACCACCGAGGCGGCGATCCACATCCAGCGGGAAACATACGGACGTATAATCTCGCTGATCGTTTGCTCTTCGTTAGCAGGGCGGACGTGATCGGTAGGATAGGTAGTTTGTTGTTGTTCCATATTTTATATATTCCGATAGGGACTGAGATGCATTGTTTTAGGTTTCCGTAATTACAGTAATACGGCAATGATGGTGACCAATAAGGAGAGAAAGGAGACTCCCAGGGAGAGATTCTGGTTGTAGCTCGAAGAACCGGACCGCGCCCGGTTCGGTTCGACGTAGATCAGATCGTTTTGCCGAAGGTAATAATATTCGGAAGCGAAGATATCCGGAGAGGTCAGATCCACCCGCTCATAAAATTTCTCCCCGTCGGTTTCCCGGCAGACCAAAATGTTATCGCGTTTTCCATAAATAGTCAGATCGCCCGCCATGCCTAAGGCTTCCAGGATGGTCAACCGTTAATCTTTTACCGAGTAGGTTCCCGGACGCACCACTTCCCCTAAAACGGTAACTTTGAAATTCAGAAACCGGATGTTTACGGTCGGATCTTTCAGGTATTCCGACACGCCGTTTTGGATGTATTCCGTAGCTTCCATTTTGGTCATTCCCCCTACTTTTATCCTGCCCAGAACCGGAAAATTGATATACCCGTCCCGGTCTACCAGATAACCCGTAATATTGAGAGCTTCCGAATTGGTCGTAACCAAAGTATTGGTACTGTTGAAAATATTGGCCGCATCCGGATTGATCGAACTGACGGAGATGTGCAAGTTATCGTCCGGACCGATGCGGACCTCGTATTCCCCGGCTTTCCGCGCTTCTTCCGTTTCATCGATGCCTTGAAAATAGGTGATTTTCCGGGAAGAGGTACAGGAGACTGCCGCCAGAGCGGGCAATAAAAAGATAATGAATAGGTGTTTCATTCTTGTAATTCCGGGCATGCCTGGCTAGTTATTTAGAGAATTAATAAATCGTTTTTGAACGGATATCCTTCGATGGATTTCTGTGCCTTTTTCTGACCCGATGCCACTGCTTGGGCCAAGGAGTGGCAA
>JAJQAW010000331.1 GCA_021203585.1 Rikenellaceae bacterium | reverse complement strand
GTATTACCTGTATAGGTTACGAAAATATAGCCGACAGCTTACTGTGTCCGAAAATATCGATATGGGTAAAATCACGCTTCAAGAAATTGCCACGGAAATGGATGCGGTAGTTGTCCAAGCCGAAAGAATTGTCCGACGTTTGGACGGATTTGTTTATTTACCTTCGGGGGAAGCCACCACTTTAGGAATAAGTAGTTTTGATATTCTTACTTACCTTCCGGGAGTTTGGATTAACCGGGCGAATAACTCGATATCCATAAATGGTAAAAGAGGAACCCGCATTATGGTCAATGATCGGTTAATCCGACTTTCCGGACAGGATCTGGCTGGATACCTGGAGACCATTGATGCCGACCATATTAAAAGTATTGTAGTCATAACAGATCCTGGGGCGCAATATGATGCTAATTCACAAGGTGGTATAATTAAAATTAATACAAAACGGGGGTTGGTCCAAGGTTTAAAAGGCAGTTTGGCCATGAACTATGATTTTCAAGACAAAACCAACCCTACACGAATAAACCCCCGAGCTTTAACCTTGAATTCAGCCGAAAAAAATGGGATGTATACGGACACTTTTCTCATAATTGAGGGGATTCCAGGCAGGACATAGACGAGCGAATATTATATCATGGAACGGGCCGGGAAATCGACAATGTTTATCTCGGAAAAAGAATGGTTCAGAGCGATATACTGGAAGAATAGGGACATATTATGCTTTGTCGGAAAGTCTCTTATTAGGAGCGGAATTGGAATGGATCGGTTCCGACGGAAACTCACATAGTACGACCCATAGCGTGATAAAGGAATTCAATGCTCATACCGGGACAGGTATGAGTGATTCACAAAGTGATTCAAATTCTGACCGCTATAATTTTTCCATGAATTATAAATTTCTTTTCGATGAAAAAAAATCCTCACTGCTTTTCATTGCGGATTATATGAACTTTCATTCCGATAATACGCAATACGATATTTTATCCGAATCCAGTGATGAAATTACCGAAAGGGAAGACCAACGCAATACCACGGATCGTCAAACGGATTATTATACTTTTCGCGGAGATTTCAACAAACATTTGAATGAAAAGTACCAGTTCAATACAGGCTTCAAATATGCCTTATACGGAAATGGATACCGAACTGGATTATGAGAAATTTATTCAAAATCAATGGATTCACAACTCGGAACTCTCGGACCATTATCTCTATCGCGAAGGAGTTTTTGCAGCTTACTTCTCTTTCTCCGCAAATTACCAACGGATGGTATGGAAAGCTGGCGTGCGCATGGAAAATACCCGCCTCAGGCCCCATTCATACATCAGACCAGAGGAATCCGTAAAACAGAATTATACTGATTTTTTTCCCTCGGCTTCGATTCTGTATCATTTGAACACACAGAAAAAGCACATGCTGACTGCCGCATATACCCGAAAGATCAGTCGGCCGGGTTTTAACGAGTTGAATCCCTATCGGGTTCCCATGAATAATTACGCTTACGTAATAGGAAACCCGAATCTCAAGCCGGCGTACTCGGATAATCTATCGTTCACGGCCATTCTTCACAATGTGTATCCTGCTTCGGTCGGATATAACCAAACTAAAGGTTCGGTGAACCAATTGATCTTTACGGATAAGGACGACGAAGAAATTCTTTATTACCAATTTGCGAACATGGACCGTTCCCGGTCATTTTATTTATCCGTAAATGCACCGTACAAGTTTTTCGCTTGGTGGAATTCATCGACCAATCTCAATGTGGGGTATTCAATCAACAAAGAGAAAGAAGAAACGTTCCGTGGGGCTTATTTTATGGGACGCATGAATAATTCCTTCGTCCTTCCTGAAAAATGGTTTCTAGAAGCTAATTTCATGTACTACTCTGACGGAGTAATGAGTATATGGAAAATGAAATCTTATAATATGCTGGATCTTCTCGTGAAAAAAGTATTTTTCAATAATCGATTAATTGCGACTGTCAGTGTAAACAATATATTGGATTCGGGAAAAGCGATAATTAAGGCAAGCACCAACCAGGAAGAATTCTATAAAAGATTTGGTCAACGTACCGGAAATATGATGCGCACTTATCGATTTTCTCTGCTCTACAATTTTAAGGTCGGCAAGGATATAAAGGTCAAAAAAGTCCAGACCGGAAATAGCGAGGAACGAGACAGATAAAATACTTCAAAATTTAAACCCAAAACAAATGAAAAACTACCGTTTATCTTCCTATTCAATTTTTACTGAGTTAATCAAAAGCCAGGAAAAAATCTCCTTGGTTCACGGATATACCGGAGCTATAGATATAGATATTGTAGGCCGGGAGACTCTTATGAATTGTTTTATTATGATTTGGGATGGAAAACTCTTGGTACGCAACTGGCAACCGAGGATAATTTAACTTTTCATGGTGTTCCCGATAATGCTTTGTTGTTACTTCGAAATAAAATAAAGGGAAAGGAAGAACGAATTTTTACATATGAAAAGGGGCGGCAGATATGGTGGTAGAATGGCCAAAGTAAATATTCACTGGCAGTTAAATGGAACCATCACATTGAAGATCAATATGGTCGAGAAAAAAATCGATATTTTATCGCACGGCAGCCAAAGCTTTTTTTGGAGCGGATGAAGCACTACTTTTTAAAATCTTTTTTTTGGTAATAGTTTAATTTTCAATGATTAGATAAACCGAAAGAAACGATAAAGAGTAAGAAACACCGATCGCCCAACAATCGAAAGATGATTTTTGATGACGATGGAGATGCATATCCTACTGAAAGTATGCATGCGATATAATTCCAGAAGATAATAAATTTCGAAGAGGATTAACTTTTGGAGAAATCCGGACAGGGAGATTCCGTTTCTTTCTCCGTTTGTTTACTCCGACCGGCTACTACAATTACAAATTCTCCTTTAGGTTCTTTATGGGAAAAAATTTGGATCACTTCGGCGAGGGTTCCGCGAATGTTCTCTTCAAAAAGTTTAGAAATCTCACGGGATAAGCTCACCGGCCGGGCCGGGCCAAAAACCTGGGCCAAGTGTTCCAGGGTTTTAACCACACGGTACGGGGATTCATAAAAGATCATCGTGCGCTGCTCCTCCCAGAGTGCTTCCACTCGTTTTTGGCGACCTTTTTTTTGGGGCAGAAAACCTTCGAAACAAAAACGGTCGGTAGGAAAACCACTGTTAACCAGCGCTGGAATTAACGCAGTAGCTCCTGGAAGTGTTTCCACTTCGATGCCTTTTTCAACACATGTACGAACCAAAAGAAATCCGGGATCCGATATCCCCGGCGTACCGGCATCCGATACCAATACCATATCTTCACCGGCCAAAATATGCCGGCTAACCAGTTCTACCGTTTTATGCTCATTGAATTTATGGTGCGATATCACTTTTTTGCCTTCGATACCCAGATGCTTCAACAAAAAATGAGTGGTGCGGGTGTCTTCAGCCAATAGGACCGGTTTTTCTTTTAATATCCGAACAGCCCGTAAAGTGATGTCTTCCAAATTGCCGACCGGTGTGGGCACGATATATAATTTGGCCATGTCAGTTAAACTTCGCCTCCAACAAAGCAATCAGCAATTTAACTCCCTCTTTTTCATTATCCAATGTAAAGTTTTCATAGAGGTAGATATAAGCATCGTCCAAACTCTGAGCTTCATCCAATGCATCCAATGTTCTTTCGTACAGTAGCTCGTCATTCTCGAACAAATCCTGTAATAACATGGTCCGGTCGTTGTATCCGATCTTCTGTCGGAGCAGCCCGCAGGTTTGAGCAGATAGCATCGTAGCTACATCCATGGCTGGCGGAGCAGCCAACGTTTCATGGAGCATTCGGGTGTCTGCCGGACTGTCCAACCCCTCTTTTACTTCCGTCTTCATAGCCGGGGACTCGGGCTGCGTACCGGAGGAAACTTCCTCTCCATACAGCGATTCGATAATACTTTTGTCCACAGCCGGATGTACTGTAAAGGGCTTTTCAATTAACTCTTCTATGGTAGCCGGGACCGCGTCCGTCTGAACGGAAGAGACGATAGCCGCCTCGTTCGCCGAAGTTTGCTCCGGCCGGCCGGCCGGAACTTCCGCGGAGCTATTCCCAGGACTGGAAATTTCCCCAGTAAGCTCTGAAGTCCATAAGGATTCGTATATATTCCGTAATTTATCTAATATTATATCGTATTCTATGGAACTTAATTCAGAATTTTCTGTTGTATTTTCCAGAGCCGTTATAATAAATTTCAGTTGCCGGACCAAATCCTCCACATTTTTTATCTGTCTCATATCCAATTTCTTTATCTTACATCTATTCCAATTTCATTCGTCCCAAAGATAGTTATTT
>JAJQAW010000134.1 GCA_021203585.1 Rikenellaceae bacterium | reverse complement strand
CTTATTGACTGTGCAGGAAGCTTTATCCTGCTGTCGGTCACCGGATAACCAATAACATTTTATAACAAAAGGAGGATAAAAATTATGGACAACAAATTGCGTAAGTACGAAGGCGGAAGAAACTATCCGTCCTTTTTCAACCGTCTCTTCGACGACGACTTTTTCAGCCGGTTCGACAACAATCTGCCAGCGGTCAATGTCAAGGAAACGGATCGGGAATACAAACTGGAAGTTTCGGCGCCGGGATTCGATAAGGATGATTTCGATGTGAAAATCGACAAAAATGTGCTGACCATTTCCGCTTCCAAAGAGAATTCCAAGGAACAAAAGGATGAGAACGAAAAAGTGCTGCGCCAGGAATTCACCTCTTCCACCTTTATCCGCAGCTTCACGATTCCCGAACAGGTGGACACCGAACACATCGAGGCCGAACAGAAAAACGGCGTGTTGTGTATTACCCTGCCTAAGCGCGAAGAGGCTCCGGAAGAAGCCGTAAAAAAGATCGAGATCAAGTAATTCATCAGTTGCGAAATCTCGAGCGGCGGACAACTCCATAGAGTTGTCCGCTTTTTCCATGACCCTTCCCCGGCTCAGAACGAGATTAAAAAAGCAAAAAGAATCGGTTACGGTTACGGACTTCCCGGCAATTTTTACTACCTTTACCCACCCCGATTCTTGCAATCGCGAATTTTTAATGTGTTAGGGAATAGCTGCCTGCCGGAAAAATCCGGCGGCGCGCAACATTTACTTAAAGGAAATCAAAATCAGTATACCCAGGATGAATCCGAAAACCTACCAGGCTTACGCACTGCATAATTTCCGTCAGATCCCACAGATCGCTCAACTTCCCCAGTCGGAAATCGAAGCGATCGAGGTAGTGGGACGGGTTTTGCCGTTCAAGGCCAATAATTATGTCATCGACGAACTGATCGATTGGAACAACATCCCGAACGACCCCATTTTCACGCTCACCTTTCCCCGCAAGCACATGCTGGAAAAGAGGCACTTCAACCACGTCAAACGATTGATGGATCTGGGCGTACCGGATCGGGTTTTGAAAGAGGAAATCAATAAAATCCGCTTGCAGCTCAACCCCAATCCCGCCGGCCAGGAACATAACGTTCCCTCGCTGGGAGATATCAAGCTCAAGGGAGTACAACATAAATACCGGGAAACCGTGCTCTTTTTTCCGAGTCAGGGGCAGACCTGCCACGCCTACTGCACGTTCTGTTTCCGTTGGCCACAATTTTCCGGCATGTCCGGGTATAAGTTCGCCATGAAAGAGGAGGAGTTGCTGCTCAAATACCTGAAAGTACACCAGGAAGTAACCGATCTGCTCTTTACCGGCGGCGATCCAATGACCATATCCGCCGCCGTACTGGCAGGCTACATCGAACCGTTGCTCCACCCGGAATTCAACCACATCCGCACCATACGCATCGGTACCAAGTCGCTGGCGTATTGGCCCTACCGTTATCTGACGGATGTCGATTCGGACGAGGTCATCCGCCTGTTCGACAAAATCGTGGCCGCCGGGAAAAACCTCTCGATCCAGGCCCATTTCAATCATCCGGTCGAACTCTCCACCCCGGCGGTTAAGCAGGCCATTCAACGGATTCGCAGCACAGGTGCGCAAATCCGCACCCAGTCCCCGATCCTGAAGCACATCAACGACGCGCCCGAAATATGGGCCGATATGTGGCGCAAGCAGGTGGACCTGAATTGCATTCCCTACTATATGTTTATCGCCCGCGAAACCGGAGCCAAACATTTCTTCGAATTGCCGCTGGAACGATGCTGGGATATCTTCCGTAAAGCGTACCGTTCGGTCAGCGGGGTATGCCGCACCGTGCGGGGACCGAGCATGAGCGATACCCCCGGGAAAATACAGATGCTGGGTGTTTCCGAAGTAAAAGGAGAAAAAGTATTTGTACTGCGGTTCATTCAGGGACGAGATCCCAAATGGGTCGACGTCCCGTTCTTTGCCAAATACGATCCGAAAGCCACCTGGTTCAACCAGCTCGAACCGGCCTTCGGCCAGGAAGAGTTTTTCTTCGAAGCCGACCGGAAGTTCGGAAAAGTCCGGCAGGATTCCTCCCTTACCTTGTTTGAATAATGGTTGCGAACCTTTTGAACAAGCGGCGGGTAGGAAACTACCCGCTTTTTTATACAGAATGTTTACGAATTATCACGGGAATTTAAATGTGTTATAAATTGATCGTTCTGTGAAATTTTGAAAAATCCGGCACCATTATCCCGGCAAAATAACTATTTTTGTCCAGACCATTATTGACACGCATTTCGATGAAGTATAATCTGATGGGAACAGGAGTTGCACTGGTGACTCCGTTCGATAAAAATAAAGAGATCGATTACCCTGCTTTGGGCCGCCTGGTCGACTATGTCATCGCCGGCGGGGCCGATTACCTGGTGGCTTTGGGAACCACCGCCGAAACGCCTACGCTGAGCAGCGAAGAAAAGAAATCGGTGGCTTCTTTTATTCGCACGCAGAATGCCGGCCGGGTTCCCCTGGTGCTGGGTATAGGAGGAAACAACACCCGGGAGGTCATCCGCCAAATCCAGGAATACGATTTGGAAGGCGTGGAGGCCATCCTTTCCGTGACGCCATATTACAATAAACCTTCCCAAGAAGGGATTTTTCAACATTATCTGGCCCTGGCGGAGAGTTCTCCTCGGCCGCTGATCTTATACAATGTCCCCGCCCGGACGGGAGTCAATATGACCGCAGAAACCACCCTGCGGTTGGCCCGCCACGAAAACATCGCGGCCATCAAGGAGGCGGCGGGAAATATCCCGCAAATTTCCTACATCCTGCGCGATAAACCGGAGGATTTTCTGGTCATCTCCGGAGACGACAACATGGCCCTCCCCCTCATTGCCCTGGGTGGAGACGGTATTATCTCGGTAGCGGCCAATGCTTACCCGGAACCCGTGAGCCGTATGGTACAGCTCTCTCTGGCCGGTGATTTCGGCCGAGCTGCCGCCATTCAGCTGCAAATTCTGGAATGCATCGAAACCCTGTTCTCCGAAGGAAATCCAGTGGGTGTCAAAGCTGCCCTTCACCTGAAAGGACTGATCCAAAACGAATTACGCCTTCCTCTAATGGCCTGCAGCGACGGTCTGTGTGAAAAACTCGAAGAACTGGCCGCACGATACCACCTTTAACGCCCTTTTTTCCGGGAAGAGGACGGCTCCTGGCCGCATTCCTGGCAGAGTTTTCACCCGTTCCGAACGGCATTTAACGTTTTCCCATCTCCCGTCCGGTGCAAAAACGAAATTCCGATTGGACGGAGAGCTTTCGGTAAACCGTTTCAGAGCTGCTGTCCACGGACTGAAGCGAAACACGAGGCGGCGAGAAAAAATAAGCTCCTTCTGGCTTCCGTTCCAAAAAGTAGTGAAAAAAGCTAAAATAATGTACGAATTCAAACGCATAGCGGTGAAGGTCGGCAGCAACGTATTGACCCGGAAGGATGGCACGCTGGACATCACCCGGATGTCCGCGTTGGTCGACCAAATCGCCGAATTACACCGAGCGGGTATCGAAGTGATCCTAATCTCTTCGGGAGCGGTAGCCTCCGGGCGGAGCGAATTGGGAGGGGGACCCCGTCTGGATTCCGTGTCGGCCCGGCGACTCTATTCGGCCGTGGGACAGGCCAAACTGATCATGCATTATTTCGATCTGTTCCGGGATTACGGCATCACCTGCGGCCAGGTGCTGACGACCAAAGAGAGCCTCTCCACCCGGGGACATTACCTGAATCAGAAGAATTGCATGAGTGTCATGCTGGAAAACGGAGTGATTCCGATCGTCAATGAAAACGATACCATTTCCGTTACCGAACTCATGTTTACCGACAACGACGAGCTCTCCGGACTGGTGGCCGCCATGATGGGGGTGGATGCATTGATCATTCTGAGCAATATCGACGGCATTTACAACGGCCATCCGGACGATCCTGAATGCCGAGTGATCCGCCGCGTAGGGCAGGATAACCGCTCCGTATTGACCGAATTCATCCAGAAATCCCGTTCCGGTTTCGGGCGCGGAGATATGCAGACAAAATATCACATCGCCCGAAAGGTCGCCGGCGAAGGCATTACCGTAATCATTGCCAACGGGAAACGGGAGCATGTACTGCTCGAATTGTTGAACGCCGGTTCCGATCCGGTCTGCACCCGATTTTTGCCTTCTGAAAAAACGGTATCCGGCGTCAAAAAATGGATCGCCCATTCGGACGGTTTTGCCCGGGGGGGGGGGGGTTTCACCAAAAATCCGGTTGATAACAAACGCGTTCCGGGACGAAACCCCCCGGTAAGGGGCCGGGGGGGG
>JAJQAW010000063.1 GCA_021203585.1 Rikenellaceae bacterium | reverse complement strand
CACATAGACCGAGGATTCCCGCATATACCGGCACAGCAATCGGGGATCGTAAACGGCTCCGACGAACCGCACCCGATCGGCAATTCCCTCTTTCTCCGCCCGGTGCTTCAGGTTTTCCAGTTCCGGTCCTTCACCCACCACGAGCAGCTCGACGTCTGCATACCGCTCGGCCAGTTTTTGAACGGTGGCATACAGCAAATGAAATCGTTTGTAATTTACCAGACGACCGATATGCAGGATTCTGTGGGGGTTTTCAGGGAATAGGCGGGGATCCTTAGCGGCCTCCTGCCGATGGTTCCACAGCGCCTCGACATCGGTGGAATTGTAGGTGACAAAAATTTTTTCCCGCCCGATGCCGTAGGTAGCGATCACATCCGGTCCTGCGGAGTGGTAATTCAGAGCTCCGTCCGCCCGGCGGTAGATATACCGGCGGACATACCGCAAAACGGTGCTACCGAGCCGGAATTTTACCCCCCGGCTCAAAAGTTTCATATTTTCGTCGTATACCGGGTGCTCCCGGAACCAGCGGCGGCTTCCCCGAAAAGGAGGAACTTGATACGGAATTTCACGGATCATCAGCCTGGCGCCCGTTTTCCGGATCGCTTTCAGTAGCTTTCGATCAAAAAAAATATCCAGGAAATAGGGCCAGCCTAAGACCACGATATCGGGTGTTTCGGCAGTGACGATGCGCGGTAAATCGGGAAAATAGGCTTTTCCGCTCCACCGGTTTTTGCATTCGGGAGTTCGTACGACCCGGTATTTTTTTTCGCTTTCATTCAACCGGACACATTGTCCCAGCACCGCGGAGGGGCCATCGGCAATCACGGCTGTCACCCGGATACCCTTATCGGTCAACAGTTCGAGCAGTCGGTTGATATAGGGCGTCGTTCCGCCGAAGGTAAAGAGTACTTTCATAGTTATCGTTCAGGATCGAAAACCAAAGGTAGGAATAATTCCATCAGCCGGTAAAACACAAAGGACTGTCATGGACAGTCCTTTGATGATTGATCGCTCAAAAAGTTCGCACCGGATCGAATCCTGATAATCTTGCGTACAAAAGTAGCTGGAGCATATTAACAAAAGGTAAATAAAACGATATCCAATCATTAAATCCTATTCCCAAGCTATTTCCAGCCGGCAGAGCCAGGTCGAACCGGCGCCGGTCGAACCGGTATTGATCAGCCCGGTTCCTGTGAAACGATTCGGTTCGACGACCGTTTCCAATCGGACTTCCGGGCGGACTCCCGGACGTGGTTTCCGGGACGGTGCGCCGGTGGTCACTTGCGCCGTGAGCCGGTTGTCGCGGTACTGTAGCCGGATTCGGCAAGGAGTACGGAAGACGTCCGAGGAGACGGGTTCGGTCAGTTCCACGGATTGCCCCTTCTCGTAGCGCATAAGGATAAAATCCACGGCATCGCCGTATTTGGAGGTACGAACGATCCGAAGACCGTAGCCGGTCAGGGTACGGGTGTCGTATTTGATAAACAGATCGAGGTATTGCCCCGTAGCGCTTCCGAAGCCCTGTCCGGAAGATTTTCCCGGTGCAACGGTTAGCTCAACGGTCATACCCCCCCTCGTTTTCTTCGACCGGCGTGTAGAGCATGCGGGCGCCCTTGTGGATGTGGGCCATTCCACGCAAACCGGCCGAACCGTCCACGCCGTCGGTATAAGCCCAAGTATCGGTATCTCGGACCGCTTTCCAATCGTAATATTCGGTATCCGACGGTTTATAACTGTCCAGGGTCCAGGCACCGGGAAGAATCCGGGGTTGCCAACAGGCGGGAAAATCGGTAAAATCGGTCGAAAAATGATTCCGGTGAACGACCTGCTCCGGAGCGATGGTAACCGAAACGGCCGTTTCTTTCGGTCCGGCTGCCGAACGGTTGTGTTTAGGTTCCACCTCCACGTAAATTTGCCGGCCTTGATCTCCCCGATTCAATGCATATTCTTTTACGGGTACCCCTTGGTTGGAATAGGCGATCAGCACCGGCGGCTGATCCGGCTCCTCCGAGAGTCGGAACCAACGGGTGACCGAATCGTCCGGACGGCCCTCCAGGGCCAGTTCATAATCGAGACGGAGCGTGCCCGCCTCCACGGACAGGGAGGGCTCCCGGAGAAAACCGGGCGGATCCAGAAAGGGAGGGATCAGCTCGATCTGCGCTGCCGCTTGCAACCCCGATGCCGTCCGGGCCTCCACAGTGAGCGGTAGAACGGATTCCCCTTCGTATCGTCCCTCCACTCGGGCACTGCGGGTATCGGCCGAAGGATGTACGGATACCGGCTGCTCGAGTTCCGGTCCGGCCGTCCATCGGCGGGGCATTTCCCCGGCCGGATATCCTCCGTGCCGGAACAGATGACTCTCCAGGGTTAGGAAGTCCGCTCCCGAAATCAGAGAGGACTTTCCGGGGTCGATTTTCAAAAAAGTCGGTATCCGGGTATAATCCGCTCCGGCCGAGAGTCCGGCGGCGGCGATTCGTTCTTTGACCTGCATCGGATCCTAATCGTCCTCTCCGCAAAGCAAATTGTAGGTATTATACACAACCTCACCGAGGTGTTCGACCCGGAAGGCCTGCAACAGGGTGGTTCCGGTCAGGTCCACCGTTTTCTCCGGCTGCTCGGCATCGATCCGATAAGGTTTTCCGTTGAGCATAACCCCGAATTGATAATTGCGTACCCATGGCCGGGGAGCTTCCGACCAGCCGATACGCAGTTCTTCCGTCGGATGGGTAAACCGACAGTCGACCAGGACGAGCGGACTGTCGACTTTGGTAAAATATTGACGCCCCTGAGTTTTGATTTCGAAATCACAATTCAGAAAGACGGCTCCCGTCCCGTGGGTGGTATAAAAGGGTTTGGAACTGTAAAAAACAAACCGGGAATCGAGATAGACTCCCGTTCCGGCCAAGGCGTCGTCCGTACATTCGAAGTAACACCGATCGAACAGCAGGCGGCGGGCTCCGGCAAAGGGACACAAGTTCAAGCGGCTGATGAATCGGACGTTGCGCGCCCAGGCTTTATCGGCATTCGTAAAAACGAGCTGCGCCTGCACGATGGCATCCGCCCGGCGCGGGCGATTAAGCTGCGGAGCCAACGGAAATTCGAGGTCCACGTTACAATAATTCCCGAAAGTGACGTTTTCCGCGCTCAGGCCATCGCCGCGAAGATTCAGCAGCGTAAAATTCCCATCCGCACCGTGGGTTTGCCCCCGGTTACCGGCCAACACGACATGAGCCGGGTTGGCGTTCAATCCGAAAAACCGAAGCCACGCACAGTCGATCTCCATCCCGAAAGGAGCGCGTTGGCCGGGCCCGGGTTTTCGGACGGCCGGATCGTCCGGATCGTCGACCCAATAGACCCAAGGGGCGATATAGAGAGTCATCGGATCATCGGGAGTTCCGTCCGTAAGGGCGGAGACAGCCGCCTGCAGCGAGTTAAAAACGTACGGATACCGATCCGCGACCGCCTGCGGTAAATGACCGTCGAGAAAGAAAGATCGTTCCCTCAATTCGATCTTTTCCCCTCGATACATAATGTGATCTCCTGCGAAAACAATCGGATCCGAAGGATCGAGGGTCCGGTAATGTTCCTGAGCGCTCAGGTTCGGCGGTAAAAGGAATAAAACCATCAGTAGGAATAAAATTCTCATAACGATTAGGGATCGAGTTTTTCAAATGTAATCCTTTCTTCGGGAAAACCAACAGAAGGAGTATGGGTTATCTCAAAAAAATGGATATATTTGTTTCCGAACTACCCAAACTTAAAACTAAAAAACGATCACCCGCCGGAACGCTGCATCCGATTCGGATCGGTCTCCACGGCAGACGGATCATCCCGAACGCCTACGGGACCGAATCAAACGAACCGACCTACGGAAAGCGCGATCCGATCGGCACTCAAAAATTCATTCCTATGAGCTCAAAACAAAAACGTTACCTGCTGGAGGAGCAGGAAATCCCCGCCGCCTGGTACAATATCGTACCGGATATGACCGAAAAACCGATGCCGATACTCCATCCGGCCACCAAAAAACCGCTGCAACCGGAAGACCTCTATCCGATTTTCGCCGAGGAGCTCAGCCGTCAGGAACTCAATGCCGCCGACCGGTGGATCGAGATTCCGGAAGTGGTCCGGGATCAATATAAAAAATACCGCTGCACACCGTTGGTCCGCGCTTATGAACTGGAAAAGGCTTTGGACACGCCGGCTCATATCTATTTCAAAAACGAATCGGTCAGCCCCGTAGGTTCCCATAAACTGAATTCGGCCATCGCCCAGGCTTATTACAACAAAGCGCAGGGAGTTACCCACATCACCACCGAAACCAGAGCGGGACAATGGGGAGCGGCCCTATCC
>JAJQAW010000240.1 GCA_021203585.1 Rikenellaceae bacterium | reverse complement strand
TCCGGGGGGGGGGGCGGAATTCGAACCCCGTTTGGTGGTAATCAACCCCACCCCGTTGGAGGCCCGTGAACCGTAGACAGCCGATGAGGCAGCGTCTTTGAGCACCTCGATCGAGGCGATGTCGTTGGGGTTGATCCCCGAAAAATCACGCTCGATGCCGTCCACCAAAATCAGCGGGTCGTTGCTCCGGTTGATCGACGAGCCGCCCCGGATGCGGATCGTAGCGTCCGCTCCCGGCGTGTTGTTGGCCGAATAGAAGTGGGCCCCGGAAATTTTCCCTTTTAGCGCGTCGCCCACGGAGTTGACCGGAATGTTGAGCAGCGCCTCGCCGCCTACTTTACTGATCGCCGAGGTAACGGTACGTTTGGACTGCGTGCCGTAGCCCACGACCACCACCTCGTCCAGTCCGATCGCATCGTCCTCCAGGGTGATGTCCAGTACGGTTTGATCTCCCGCCGCGGTCTCCTTCGGGATATACCCCAGGCAGGAGAACTATACCGTCGCCCCAGGGGTTACCGGAAGGGTGTAGCGGCCTTCGCCGTCGGTGGTCGTTCCGCTGGAACTGCCTTTGACCATCACCCCGACACCGGGAATGGCCAATCCGTCTTTATCGCTCACTTTACCGGACAGCATCCGGGTTTGCGCCGTCGCAGACTATAGGCCCAGGCTGCAGACGGTCAATAGAACAATCCATTTTATCTTCTTCATTTTCCTTGCGTTTTTTCGATTTGGTTAGCTGAAAACCGTTCGCGGGTTTTCGGTACATGGAAGGGGGAAATCCCTCGTTAGTTCGCATACGGATGGTCGGAAACCGGACCGGGAACGAGCGGCCCCGCGCGGTTTACCGGAGATGGGAAGAGGTAGCGTTTATTTCATAGGCCAGGGTTTGATGGTTTCAAAAAAAGAAGTTTGCTTTAGTTCTTCCCGGATTTCCCGGAATTCCCGGTCGGTAAAAGGAGAAATCGGCAGCCGGCAGGGGCCGCAGTCGATGCCGGCCAGGGCCATCAGCATTTTGCCGCCGCGCACGCCGCCGCCGTGGCGGATCACCACGTCCAGAATCTTCACCGATTTCCATTGCAGAGCGCGGGCCGCGGGCAGGTCGCACCGTTCCATGGCCTGCATGATCCCCCGGTAGATGGAGGGGATGTAGTTGTAAGTGCTGCCTACGGCTGCTTTCGCGCCGATGGCCAGTCCCGTAATCAGGATTTCGTCGAAACCGTGGAGCACTTCGAACTCGCCGCCGCCCAGGTGGATGCACTGCTGCATCTCCATCAGGTTGTTGTGGGTAAATTTGACTCCGGCCAGGGTGGGAATCCGTTTTTTCGCCTCTTCGAGGAACCGGTGTACCGGAAGCGTGACGCCGGTGATCGACGGCATGTTGTAGTAAAAGAAGGGCAGGTCGGGAGCCGCCGTCGCTACGGATTGGAAAAATTCGACCAGATCGGAAACGGTGGCCGGTTTGAAAAAATAGGGAGCCATGGCCGAAATCACGTCCGCACCGATATCCTGGGCGTGGGCCGCCAGTTCGACGCACTGGTTCTGCGAACAGCCGCCTACGTGTACGACGATCTTCAGCCGGCCGCCGGCCGCGTCCACCCAAGCGCGGGCGATGGCTTTGCGCTCTTCGGTGGTCAGCGAGGCCGACTCCCCGGTCGTGCCGCAGATAAATACCCCGCTTACGTCCCCGCCGCGGATCAGGTACTCGGCATACCGCGCGATCTTCCCGGTATTCAGCGTACCGTCCGGGTGCATCGGGGTGAAAGGCGCGGCGATCAGCCCGGTCAGGATTGGGTTTGTTTTCATAAGAGTTGGATTTTAACGGTTATTTTTTCGATGGGTTGTTAAAAAAGAAACTGGCCAGATAACCCGCCGCGAAGCAGGAAACAAATCCGGATGCGGTATACAACAGCAGGTGTACCGCCTGGAACCGGGCCACCAGCAACTGCACGAGGATACTCACGGCAATCCCCACGATGGCCCCCTGCGAGTTGGCCCGCCGGATAACCATGCCCAGCAGGAACAGACCGCCCATACTGCCGAGGATCAGGCCCAGAATCTTGTTGAATTCGTCCCAGAGCGAGTTGATGTTCCACGTAGCCATCATCGGGGCAAAGCCCAGGCTGAGCGAACCGACCACCAGCGTGGTCAGTTTGGCCGCCCGAAGCTCCGACGTTTTGTCCTCCCGCCGCACCCATTTCGAACGGATATCCACCACAAAGGCCGTGGCCGCCGAATTCATACTCCCGCTGGTGGTCGACATGGCGGCGGCGAAGACGCCGGAAATGAGCAGCCCGGAAATCCCGGCGGGCAGGTGGCTGAAGATGTAGGAGGGGAATATGGCGTCGTTGCTGGTTAGCGACAGGCTCAGCTGCTGCGGAAAAGTTTTGTAGAAAACGAACAGCGCCGTGCCGATAAAAAAGAACAGCAGTGTGGCGGGTATGGTAAGCAGGGCGTTGGTCCAGACGCTTTTTTGCGCCGCCTGCTGCGAAGTGGTGGTCAGGTAGCGCTGCACCATGCTTTGGTCGGTGCCGTAAGTAGTCAGGTGGGTAAAGCAGGCGGCGATCAGCACCGTCCACATCGAGGAGTCTTTCAGGTTGAACGCCGTATCGCCCAGGCTGAATTTCCCGTTGTCGGCCGCCACGGTAAACAGTTCTGAAAATCCGCCCGGCAAGGCCCCGGCGATACAGACCAGCGCGAAGATCGCCCCGCCGATCAGAATAATCACCTGCAGGGTATCCGTCCACACCACCGCCTCGATACCGCCGACCATCGTATAAACGATACTGAATACTCCCATCAGGGCGATGCTCAGGAAGATGTCCATCCCGGTAACCACATTGAGCGCGAGAGCCGGCAGGAACATGACCACCCCCATCCGTCCGACCTGAAAAAGGATAAACGCCAGACTGCAAATCACCCGGATCAGCGGGTTGAACCGGGCTTCGAGATATTGGTACGCCGTGGTGATGTTGAGCTTACGGTAAAACGAAATAAACAGGAAAACGATAACGGGGGCCACCAGCACAATCCCCAGATTAAACAGGGTATAGCTCCAATCCGTAGCGTAGGCTTTGGCCGGGATCGCCATAAAGGTGATGGCGCTCAGGGCCGTGCCGAACAGACTGATTCCGGCCGCCCACCAGGGGATGCGCCCGCCGCTCTTGAAATAATCCTCCGAACTTTTCTGCCGCCGGGAAAAATAGAAGCCGATGGCCGCCAGGGAGGCAAAATAAAGAAAAATCACCACGATGTCCGGCCAGGCGAACCCGGAACCGGTTTCCGTCAGTTCCAGCGTGTACCATCCGGGAGCCGCCGCTTCGTCCGCTCCGACTCCGAATCCGTAAATGCGTTCTCCCTGATGGATCAACCCGACACCCTGGGGTTTCCCCTGCCGGTGTTCGGTCAGGGTGTTGGTCAGGGTGTGGTAGGTGTACAGCGACCGACCGCCTGTTCCGGCGAAAAGAATGTGATTGGTACTGAGCGGAAGCGCCGTGAATCCGTTGACAGCCGGAAAATCGGCCGGGACTTCCAACGCCGTCCAACGATTCAGGCGGGGGTTGAAATGAAACGCGCCCGTACGCTCCCCCTGTCGATAAAATACGTACAGGCAAGGATCGAAACCGTCGCTTTGAACTACGCCCACGGCTGCGTCCCAAGCTCCGGATGGTGTAGAGCGAAGGTTTCCGGAAGGAATTCCGGGCAGGCTTCCCGGCAGCGGTTCCCAGTGGCCGTCCGCGTGCTGTAATGGATACCGGAATCCCACGATCCCGTCGTTAGCGCCTCCAAAAAGATAAAGGAGATTTCCTGATACCATGGCCGCCGGGTTCCGCAGCTGCACAGGTAAACCGGCGAGCGGTGTAGCCAAAAACGAGGATTCGCCAGGACGGGGAGATACGAGGAAGACCTGCGCGGCTCCGGATTTTCCGGCCTTCCCCAGACAAACTAATGTACCTTCCCGGCAGGGCAGCATCCTCGTTGGGATAAAATCGGCGGGAAGGAATCCCGGCAGGCACTGCCATCCGGAATCGCCTTCCGACAGAGGGATAAAAAGCAGATCATTCCGATAAACCGGCATGGAATCCGGATGAGAGATCCCTTTCGTTTCCTCTACCCGGCTGATCGCCAGCAAGTATTCCCCGGCCACCGCGCAGACCGTCCAGGCCGGATCACGCCCCGTCCAAAGCCCGCCAGTATCGGTCGGACATAGAGGATCGCTCCAGGAAAAGGTTGTTTTGGCCGTTGCCGGTTCCGCGCTTCGGAGCGGGGAAGACAGGAAAACGAAAAAGAGGATGAAAATGAAGGCGGCACTTATTGGGGTAGTCGATCGGCTCATAACTTCGGGATTAGTATGATGA
>JAJQAW010000101.1:240-4367 GCA_021203585.1 Rikenellaceae bacterium | reverse complement strand
GTAAAGTGCCGTTCGTGGTCAGCACCTGATGGATTACAATAAAACAAAATAAACTTAAAATAACAAATGCGGGCTCCGATTCAGGATTCTATTTTTTTCAATAAAGAACCGAACCATAATACTTTTTCTCCGAAAACAGGCCGATAAACCGCTGCGTATTCCGAAAGGATTTCGCCCGTGAATTCTTCATACCGGGAGAGGTCCTGCATGGGAATTTGCAGGGAATAGGTAAAATGTCCCTCCTGATCGTTGGAGATCACTTTGGTAAAAATCAATTCCGTAAAACCCAATTGCCGCAGGTGCGGTAAAAACCGGTTGCGAAAGGTATCGAGCCAATGATCATGGACCTCGTATTCGACCATGAAAGAGGTGTTGAGAATGTACATCAAAAAGGATAATTATGCGGTTTGACGAAGTAAAGATAGGTGTTTTATTGTTGTTTTTTAAGAATAACATCCATACATTTGGCGCGGTATCGACTTTCGGTCCCGACTCGCAGAAGCATTTGGGCTACCGGAAGCAAGGAATTAAAATGGATTATTCTTATGTCGACCGAAAATAAAACCCGGGTAGTGACTACCTACCGTCTTTCGGAAATGAAAGCGCGGGGCGAAAAAATAAGTATGCTGACGGCCTATGATTTCTCGATGGCTAAAATCCTGGACGAAGCGGGAATAGACGTGATCCTGGTCGGCGATTCGGCGGCCAACGTGATGGCTGGTCACCGGACGACCGTACCGATTACGCTCGATCACATGATTTACCACGCCCAGTCGGTTGTCCGGGCGGTGAACCGGGCGCTGGTGGTGGTGGACCTTCCGTTCGGCACCTATCAGGGCAACTCCAAGCAGGCGCTGGCCTCGGCCATCCGCATCATGAAAGAAACCGAAGCCGATGCCGTAAAAATGGAAGGCGGAGAGGAGATCCTCGAATCGGTGCAGCGTATTCTCTCGGCCGGAATACCGGTGATGGGACACCTCGGACTTACCCCGCAATCGATCCATAAGTTCGGCACCTATACCGTCCGGGCCCGGGAAGAAGAAGAAGCGAAGAAACTCGTAAAAGATGCCCTGATCCTGGAACAAGCGGGTTGTTTCGGAATCGTACTGGAAAAAATCCCGGCTTCGCTGGCCGAAAGAGTCGCCTCACAGACAAAAATCCCGATGATCGGTATCGGTGCCGGAAACGGCGTGGACGGACAAGTATTGGTAGTTCACGACATGCTGGGGATCAATAAAGATTTTTCGCCGCGTTTCCTACGCCGGTATGCAGACCTTTATACGACGATGAAAGGAGCCTTCGAACAATATATCGGCGATGTAAAAAGCGGAGATTTCCCCAGCAACAAGGAACAATATATGGAGTAATCCTGGAAATATTCGTACTTATTCATTCGGAAAACAGAAAAAAAAGAAATAACACCATGAACAAAAACAGCTTAGCATTATTGCTAATCGCTATACTCATCCATTTTTCATCTTTCGCGCAGCACGTCCGGATCAGCGGACACATCGACGGATGGGCAAACGATACACTGGTGATCCGATACGCCGACCAAATCACCGACCAATGGGGAGAAGATTACCTGCTGGCCCGAAACGGAACATTTTCATACGACATTGCAATTGAAAATCTGACTCACATAACTATTTCTTCCAAGAAAGACATACTTTTTCTCAGTCCGGATCAATATTATCCTCCGGATATCACATCCGTCACACTGCTCATTTTCCCGGATGAGCTGTTAAACGTAACCGGCCGGCATACCGGCGACAGACTAGATTACCTGGTTTCCGGTTCCGAGCTTATGAAAAATTTTTCACAATATTGGAAAGATCATCAGTCTCTCTATATGGTCATAGACAGCATAAATATCGCTATAGCGAAAGGCTTTGTTAGCAGTGCTTCCGAAGAACTAGAACAGCTGTTCGAGCAAAGAAAAAAGATCCGGCAGAGCATAGAAAAGGTCAATGGGGAGTATATTCGAAATCACCCGGAACATGAATTGTCGGGATTCTTGATATATGCAATCCACATGGATTCTGTTCCCGAACATTACTCGCTATTATCAGAACGCATAAAGCAGGGGAGACTAAAAGATCTGCTGTCCCGCTGTCTGGACACTTACGAGCAATATACGATTTATTTGAAAAATCGGGAATTTCTCCATCAGCCCTCCCCTGATTTTACATTGGCCGATATTAACGAGCAACCGTTTACACTCTCTTCTTTAAATACACAAAACAAATATACAGTTATCGACTTCTAGGGAAGCTGGTGCGGCCCATGCATCGGTGGATTTCCTGAAATGAAAAAATATTATGAAAAATTTGCCGATAAACTGGAAATCATCGGAGTAGCCTGCAAAGATAAAAAGGAAAAGTGGCGAAAAGCAGTCACCGAAAATCAACTCCCCTGGATAAACCTGCTGAATGAAGAATCAGGTTCTTTCGACAATCTCCTGATGATTTACCCGGTCAATGGGTTCACGACCAAAATTATTGTTGATCCGGAGAAAAAAATTATCGGTATCCATTTCGGAGAAGGACCCGATTTCTATGATCAATTGGATGAATTGTTGAAATAAAAGGACATACAACAAACAACCGCTTAATTAACAGCATCCGATTTATAGTTCCAACAATCCTTCCGGCAATTCGAGCCGAAGTATTTTTCTCTTTTCCCCGATCTCCACAATAAAATCGTCCGCCGCAGGGATCAGGATTTCCGCACCGTTCCAAATCACTTCAAACAGCGGATTGAATTCGCTTTCGATAAATCCGGTGATTTCTCCTTCGCCTTCCTGCTTATCTATCCGGACAGTGTATCCGACCAGGTCTTCCAGGTACAATTGATCATCTTGTTCCGGTTCTTCCGGATGGGCGAAAACAACGAATTCCTTTCTAGTCAATTCGGAAGCCCGGTATTCGGTATCCATATCGTCGAATACGACGACGGCTTTGCTTTGTCCGCGCCGGCGGAAAGAGCCAAAAAAGAAAGGGGTCCATATCCCGTCGATCTCCACGTATATGGATTCCCCTTGTGCTTGTTCGTATGGAAACGTATCGTATAGGTTAATGACCAGTTCCCCGTTCAGTCCGAACGTTTTGGATACCCGGCCCACGGTAAGCGGCTGTGGTGCGTTAGATCTGCTTTTTGCCATTGTAGCAGCGGTTTTGCCTTTCTTTAACTCCCCCTCCTTCTACACCTGCTTACCGATACGCATATCGCATTCGATTACTCAGCAGCAGCTTCTTCTGCAGCCGGTGCCTCAACCCGCGTCAGCGGCCGCTTCCACCGGAGCTTCTGCAGCCGGAGCTTCCACTGCAGCTTCCTCTTCAGCGGCAGCTTCTTCCTGAGGTGCAGCGGCAGCAGCGGCTTGAGCGTTTTTCGCAGCTACGGCTTTCGCACGTTCTTCTTTTACTTTTGTTTCGGCAGCCAGACGTGATTTGCTGTCCGCATCTTTGGCATCCGCCAGTTTAGCGCGTTTCGCATTGATCTGCGCCTCTTTTTCCGACAGCCATTTCGCAAATTTCGCTTCGGCTTCTTCCATCGTAAACGCTCCTTTTTTCACACCTACCAACAGATGCTTTTTGTACATTACTCCTTTGTAAGAAAGGATTGCACGGGCGGTGTCTGTCGGTTGAGCGCCTTTTTGAAGCCAATCTACGGCTTTGTCGAATTGAAGGGTGATTGCAGCAGGATTCTTGTTCGGATCGTACGTTCCGATCTGTTCGATGAATTTACCGTCGCGCGGCGCTCTGCTGTCTGCAACAACGATGTGGTAATAGGCATAACCTTTTTTACCACGACGTGCCAATCTGATTTTTACAGGCATTTTTTCTGTTTTTAAGTGAAAACTTGTTGTGCTCTAACTCGTAGAGTGGCGCAAAGGTAGTGGTTTTGCGCGGAAAAACCAAATGATTCCATTCATTTCCCCATTATCGCCTCCGGCATACGGTTCCCAGGACAGTACGGCCCTGCGCATCAGAAGCCGGTGCCGAAAAGAAAAATCCGACGGCGGAGCGAGCCGCTACGGATTTCCGACTCGCGGAATCCCGGCCAAAAAATTACACCAACGATAAAAAAATTGTTCCACTTGTTGTAGTTTGACAGAGTATTTACAA
>JAJQAW010000101.1:0-230 GCA_021203585.1 Rikenellaceae bacterium | reverse complement strand
ATTAAGGGTTAATATAGTTTTGGTTTAGGTATTTTATAGAAGAAGTTATTTAAAAAAGTTGTGTAGAAATTGCTTCAAAAAGTTGTGATTTGTTTGAAAAGAGACGGGTTTTCCGTCTCTTTTTGTTTTAATGCCGGAATCGCCGTTAATCCTATTTTTTGTATCGAAAATATACTATATTTGCGTCAAAATGAAACTAAAATGAATCCCAATATAGCCATATTGGCAGG
>JAJQAW010000186.1 GCA_021203585.1 Rikenellaceae bacterium | reverse complement strand
GTCCGGACGACGGTTGCGGTAATCGATGTAGTAGGCATGTTCCCAGACATCGCAGGTCATGAGCGGTTTCCTTCCGTGTTGCATCGGATTGCCTGCATTGGACTCTTTGGTGATGGTTAATTTTCCTTCGTGATCGCAAGCCAGCCACGCCCAACCGGAGCCGAAAATAGCGGCAGCCGCCGTGGTGAATTCTTCCTTGAACTGATCGAACGAACCAAAATCCCGATCGATCGCAGCGGCCAATTCTCCCTGCGGAGTCTTCCGGGCGGAAGGAGAAAGGGAAAGGAAGAAGAGCGTATGATTCCACACCTGCGCACCGTTGTTGAATACCGGTCCGTCCGCCTCTTTGATGATCGTCTCCAAAGACACCTCTTCGTATTTTGTTCCCTGAATCAGGTTATTCAAGTTGTTGATGTGGGCCTGCAGATGTTTACCGTAATGGTATTCCAGGGTTTCGGCGCTCATGTAGGGTTCCAGCGCATGCTGTTCATAGGGTAATTGGGGCATTTCGTGCTTCATGGTTTCTGTTTTTAAGGTGATCAATGAATGGACAAAAATTACAAAAAATCTGCCAAAACTACCCTCACCCCAGTCCGTGAGAAGTTACGAATTAACCATTTTATAAACTTCCGTACCGGCCAACAGGAAACAACCCAGGCCATAATCTTCGAAATCCGGAACGGAATCGTACAGAACCGGCTGTCCGTCTTTCGGTTCTTTCCCCGTCCCCTGTACATAGCCCAGGAATCCGTTTTCATGCAGGCAATCGTTCACCATCGCATTCCAGGCTTTGTAAACTACCGGAGCGAACACTGCAGCATCCAACATCCCGGTATTCACGCCGTAAGCCATACCGTAGACGAATAGAGCCGTTCCGGTCAGTTCCTTGCCACCGTAATGATCCGGATCATGTAAACTGACATTCCACAGCCCGTCTTCCCGTTGCAGAGGCAGCACGGCCTGGCACATATCCACCAGCATGCGCATGTATTCCTGCCGGTGCTCCGAGAGTTCCACCGGCGTGATTTCCAGCATCCGGACCATCGCGGCTACTACCCACCCGTTCCCGCGGGACCAATAACAGTCCTTGCCGTTGGGTTCGGTATAGGGCGGTACAAAATCCTTATCGCGCCACCACAGCCGATCCTCGGGGTTATACAGGCCGTTCTCCCCGTGTTGGTTTTTCGTATAAAGATACATCCGGTAGGCTCGCTCCAAGTAAGCGTTATCCCCTGTGATGAGGCTTAAACGGCCGAATACGGGCATAGCCATCTGTAAAGCGTCGATCCACCACCAGTCGTCGATCTTCCGACCGGCCATCATCGCATCAACCGATGCTTTGATCGTGTCCAGGCGTTCCGGACGGGGATCCATTTGGTAGAGTTCCAAATAAATCTGCCCGCAACATTGGTTATCGGCATTGCGCGTGGCGGCTCCCCGGTTCAGGTTCCAGCCGTGACTTTCACCCCAGTCGACGGCGTACTGCAGGTATTCCGGCTTGGGATCGATTCCGTAGAGGGCCAGCAATCCTTCGTAATAGACCGCCCGCGTCCAGATATTACTCGGATAGACACGGTTTCTGGAGGGATACGGCATCCCTTCGGAGGTATCCGGCCATTTTTTCATAAAATAACCGTTGGCCTGCTCCATGGCGGCCAACACCTCCGCGGCCGCAGGTTTTTCCACGGAAACGGATCGTGAACAGGAAGAAAAAAGAAACAATGTGGCACCGCACAGGCCTGCCGTCAGAAAAGAAATTTTTCGTGTCATTTTTAGATTGGGTTTGGTTATTGGTCTGTCCAAAAATAACCAAAAATTCCGGATTTTCCCCCTTTCCGAAAGGCGCGGCTGGATTTTAATCCCGTTTTTAAGCCGGCCGGTGCGGGCCGTGAAATTACAAAAACTGAAATTTCACACCGAACGATAAGACCAGGATATCCGTCAAGTCGATGGCGCGGTTCGTCATGCAGGTGATCAGGTAAAGATCGCACGTACTGAATTCGTAAAAAAAAGTGAGCGACCGGCGAGGATACCCCTCATGCAAAAGATAGGTCAGACGCTGTCCCAGGAAAATACTGGCCCGGGTATTGGTCGAAAACCGGTAATAAGAACTCCCGTATTTTTCCGGTTCCCGTCCCCAAAAGTTCCGGGAAGTAAGTTTATTGATGTATAATCCGGTGGTCAGCGGCTCCAGGTGCCACCTTCCGCCCAGCGTACAGTCCCAAGGAATGTAATTCTGCTTCAGCGTGAAAGTCAGACTGGCCTTGTCCCCGGAGAATTTGGGGAGATATCCCAGAAACAGATCGGTTTCCCACTGGCTGCTCCTTCCGTAGTCCCAACCGATACCCAAGGAAAAAAGCCCCATGCCGCCGGCAAACTGCACCTTTCCATAGCGTGGAATCAGGCCGTTCCAGAATTCCATATACCGGTCGGTATTCCGCTCGAAACGGGCCTGGCGAGTTGCCGCCTCTTCCTCTTCCGAAAGAGGTTTGCCGTACTCCGGAGGAACGGCGGCCGATAATGGAACGGCTCCGAAGAAGAATAATGTCAGGTATAGCCGGTACTTAATAATACACCACCTCATAACTGTATTCCTCGGGAGTAATGGTAAAAACCAGGTAATTACGATCCTTCATAGCCGCACAGCCGTAATAGGTGATGCCGTCTTCGAAAAAATCCGTCACCATCAGTTTATGCGCGTGCGCGTGCATGCAAAAACGAAGATTTTTCAGTCGCCGCAAATGGCCTTGGAAAACGGGAGCCACATTATTGTTAAACTGCTCTCCGTAGGGGTTGGCATGCATCGCGACCACGGTCTGTTCGAAAGGACGGCCTGGATCTTCCTCCCGTTCCCGGGTCAGGAATCCGAAATCCGGCACCGCATAGGAATAATCGAATTCCAGGGCATTGGTATTGACACAGACAAATTTCACCGTACCGGCGATGAATGAAAAGTTCAAGTCGCCGTACATTTTTTCATATACATCCAGCCCGTTGCCCAATATATCGTGATTGCCGATCAAAGCGACATAGGGTACGTGAAGTTTTCGCATGGTTTTATGGATCCATTCGTATTCTCGCCCCAAACCAAAGTCCGTGACATCGCCTCCATGCAATACAAAATCAATGTCCTGCCGAGCATTCACATGTTTGACGAAGTCTTCGGTTTCATCGTACCAACGGTGCGTGTCTCCCATCCACACATAACGAATGGTACTCTTGCGGGAACACTCGCTTTCGATGCGATCCATAGCCTGCCGATTCAGATCGCGGTAGTTCACATTCACTTCATAGGGATGACTCTCGAGCAAATTACACCCAAGCGCACCCAGGAGAATTCCACAGATACCGGTTAATCGAACAAAAAGTTTCTTCATGGCTTTGCAGCAAAGATATTGAAATATCCGCGCCATTCCGCAAATTTCCTACCAATCGGACATTTTACCCTAATTTCAGGACAATCGGTCCGATCCCCGCCAAGATCGTTCGAAAATCTCTAGAATTTATTATATTTGTTGGAAGCACTAAACAGAAGTTTGCCGCCCATTTTTTCGCATCACCTATTTCACTGAAAGACTCATGTACATGACTACCGGAAACCACCATCCATCGACAGGAATGCCCAACCATCAAACCATCATCATTCGGGAGCCGGTCCGGGCATCCAATGGTATGGGTACTACCGGATTTGTTTTGGCTTTAATCGGCTTTTTCCTTTCCTGGGTACCCATATTGGGTTGGATCATTTGGCTGCTCGGCCTTATTTTTTCTTTCGTGGGCATTTTCAAAGCTCCGCGGGGGCTGGCTATAGCGGGCTTGGTGATCTCTTTGATTGCTTTTATCGTTTTGATCGCGCTGATCGGTATCATTGCCGCAGCCATCGGTGTCACTTCGTTCGCATAACTCTGCCTACGAAAAACTTAAGAAATTACAGCTCCTCCGAATTTTAGAATTTCCGAGCGTATCTCTGTGGACAGGGGGAATTGCCGCAGCCTATAGCGATTCCGGCATCTCCCTGCAGACTTTCCGTGATTGCGTTTCAGGTACCGTATAGGTCTCCAAGCCCGGTAAATTGTGGATCAAAATTAACCTACCCTTTTGGGAAATATTGACCCCATCCACATAGCGGAGTAACTGGGTTGAACGTACCCTCTCACCGGATTTTCTACCATCGAACCGGTGAAGTTTTCGATCCACTGCAAAGCTTCCACTAAAATTACTGAAAGAAATAACACAGATGGGGAAGTAGAGCAGGTCCCCGGGAATACTCCGCGGATTCCCCCGTGGTAGCTCTCCGGAAAGAATCCCCCTACCCAGACCATCACAAAAAAAGAGGCCCTCATTTCTGAAGGCCTCTTGAAGTGGCGGCTACCTACTC
>JAJQAW010000300.1 GCA_021203585.1 Rikenellaceae bacterium | reverse complement strand
AACCACAGCGATGAACAAATAGCGTATAGAAAAAAATAAACACAACATGAAACGCATTTTACCCCTTATTGTATGTCTTTTTTCCGGGCTGACGGCCCTGGCCCAACAAACTTCCATCCTAAAGGGAATTATTACGGATTCGGAAAACGGTCAGCCGTTGCCCGGAGCCGTTATCCTGGTCGACAGTACCCGCCATGCGGTGGCCGATCAAAAGGGCGCTTTTTCCATTACCCGAATTGCGCGGGGAGAGAAACAGGTCGAAATCAGTTTTTTGGGTTATGAGCCGGTTTCCCGTACGGTGAACCTCGATCAAAGCACGGTGGATTTGGGCACCGTCCGCATGGAAGTAGACAAACAAGAGATCGAAGCGGTCGAAGTGACGGCTGAAATTCCAATGGCCGTTCAGAAAGGCGACACGATCCAATACAATGCCGGTGCGTTCAAAACCAGCCCGGATGCCGATGCAGGTGATTTGATCAATAAAATGCCCGGCACCGAAGTGGGCGACGACGGCAGCGTGACGGTGCAGGGGGAAGCGGTGAAAAAAGTGTATGTGGACGGTAAAAAATTCTTCGGCGACGATGTGGCTGCGGCCATGAGAAATCTGCCGGCCGACATTGTCGAAAGCGTGCAGATGTTCGAAGAACTGACCGATGAAGCGAAATTTGCCGGATTCGACGACGGTAACCGCGACCGGGCCATCAACATCGTGACCAAACATAAATTCAACCGGACCACGACCGGACGAATCGAAGCCGGATACGGAGTGGAAGTGGATAAGGATCCGGACGGTGACCGGACGGACCGCTACTTGATCGGGGGAAATATCAATACCTTTACCGAGAAACACCGCTGGTCGTTAAACGGAACATTCAATAATGTCAACCGTGCCAACCGCGCCCGCGGCTTTTCCGATGGCGGCGGAGGCGGTATGCGCGGAGGCGGACTGCGTACCATCAATTCCATCGGTTTGAACTATTCGGGAACCTGGACCGAAGAGTTGAATTTCAATGCCTACTATTCGTTCAATCAGAACCGTTCGAACAACGAAAGCTGGACCGAAAGGGATTATTTCAAAGCGGACGAAGAGGATGAGCATCGATTCGAGCGGAACGACAGCAAAGGTCATTCTACGGACAACGCTCACGAGGGGGGTGTACGCCTGGAATATAAGGGAGAAAAAAACATGGTCTTTTTCAATGCGCAGGGATCGTACAGCCAAACGGACGGTTGGAGCAATACCACGGATTCGGTCACCTTGGACGGCTTTTTGAATAGCCTGATTCGGGAAAATACGGTGACCAGCAACGACAGCTACAGCGTAAACGGAAATCTTATGTGGACCCATCGGCTGGGAGAGAAAGCAGGTCGGACGATCACCTTCGGAGCCAACGGAAGCTACAGCCAAAACGACGCGGAAACGGATCGGCAACGGGATGCCGAATTGAGCGATAACGTGAGTACGTACACCACCACGAATAGCTGGAACCGCTCCTTGGGCGGCCGCTTCAGCTACGCTTAACCCCTGGGGGAAAACAGCCGAATTCAGGCCTCTTACCGCAAAACCAAAACGGAACGCAAAAGCACCAAAGAGGCCTGGGACAACTTGAATAATCGATTGGACACGGCTCTTTCCAGTACTTTTAGCCGGAATGTGTTGCGGAACCAGTTCGGTTTGGGGTATAACTTCAATTACGAAGCTTTTCGTTTTGCCGCCGGTATCGATTACCAGCATTCGCGGCAGGAACGCCTGGAAAGTTTTCCGGACGATACGGAAATCAAATATAATTTCGATAGTTGGGAGCCTTACGCCAGGGCTTTCTACAACCTGGACCGGACCAAAATGTTTATGGCCCATTACCGGGGAAGCGCCAGTCTGCCCTCGATCGAAAATTTGCAGGATGTACTTACCGAAAGCGGAACTTCTCTTTCGCGCGGTAATCCCAATCTCAAGCAAAGCTACACCCACACCTTCGGGCTCCGCTACAACACCACCAATGCGGATCGGATGACGACCTTTTTCGCCAACATCAATGCCACGCAAACGGATAATCGAATCAGTAACCGAATCGAATATTTCGATCAGGATACCGTCCTGGCAGATTATAATAATTATTTGGCCATCAAAGGGATGCAGCTGCAGACACCGGTCAATGTAAACGGTGCCTACACCTTATCTTCCGATTTCGGGTACGGATTTTATTTCCGGCCGCTTAAGACCAACATCGATGTCAACGGGGGCTATAGTTATAACCGGACTCCCTCCTATCAGACCGTTACGGGTTCCGGAGGTTCTAAAAGCTCGATCCTCAACAACGCGAACGAACACAGCGGGAATGTGCTGCTGAAATTCGCCAGCAATATCTCCGAGAATGTGGATTTCGATATTTCGACCCGCACCCGTCTGACTTACGCTGCCAATTCCGCGCTGGAAAACAGCCGGATCTGGTCGGAAACCGTTCGGGCTCGCATGAGTTTTATCTTCCCGTACAACATCACCTACAATACCGATTTCGCCTGGAATTATTCCAATTCCAAAACCGACCAGCGCAACTCCACGACCAATACCTATGTCTGGAATATGGGAGTCGGTTACAAATTTCTTAAACGCCGGCAAGCTGAATTCCGGGTTACGTTGTACGACGTGCTCAATCAGAGCCAGAAAGCGCCTCGAATTTCTTTTAACGAGACCTACCAGAGTACCCGTTGGAGCCGTTCGCTGGGCCGTTACGTCATGGGTACCCTGAGCTTCCGCTTCAATTCGTTGAACCGTTTCAGCAACAGCGGTGACCGAAAGGGCGGTCCGCGCGGAGAACGCATGGGACCGCCTCCGGGCGGCATGCAGCGGAGCGGCAGTTTCGGTCCTCCAAGGGGCGGCTTTTAATCCAAAAAATGAACATGGCATATCATAGACGAAAAGCAGCCCTTCACCTCCTGGCGTGGGCGGCTGCTTTTTTCATCAATATCATCCTGATCCAAAGTTATTCGGTTCGGATCGAGTGGACCAATACGTTGGTTTGTTGGGCCCTGTATATTTTTATTTTCTACGCCAATTACCTGTTTCTGATTCCTCGGCTGCTCAAGCGCAGATGGTATATTTCGGTCTATGTGATACTGGTCTTCTCCCTGCTGGCTATTTCCTACGCGGTGGTAAAAAAGACGGCCATCCGGTCCGCCCGGGAGCGCACGTTGTACCTCAGTGAACGCTTGCTGGAATATGGGGAAGTGAAGGCTTCTTTCGACGAAAAAGAGCGGGTGCGGGAAGAAAAACGCCGGATAGAGAACGACCGGAGCGGTCAACTTCCGCAGAATCCGGAACAGCGGCAGCGCCAGGGACGGGAAGGGGAACCCCCGCGGGGCGGAGTCTACCGTCCGGGCCGGGCCGGAACCATGCTGGATTCGTTGATGTCGCTGATGCCGGATTCGCTGATCCGCGCCCATTTCGAATCGCAAAAGGATAGTATAATGGCTCTCGACACCAGTCTTACGCCGGCCGAAGAGGTCTACGGACAACTCCGTCGGGAATACGACCAAGCCCGGTGGTATGCCCGCATGTTATCGCGAAACGACAACAATCCATTTTCACAGCACAACCTGCAATTCCTGTTCGCATTGATATTTTTCTACATGGCCAGCATCGTGGTTTTCTTTGCCGAGCAAACCGGAAAATCGGAAAAGCGGCGCCGGGAGATAGAAAAAGAGAAGACCAGTGCCGAACTGGCTTATCTTAAGCAGCAGATCAATCCTCATTTTTTATTCAATACCCTGAATTCCATCTACTCCTACACCATCGGTGTATCCGAAGAGGCGTCGGACGCGGTGCTGAAATTATCTTCCATCCTGCGCTACATGTTGTACGAGACGAACCGCGATCGCGTCCCCCTGGGCGACGAACTGGCCGTGCTGGACAATTATATCGATTTACAGCGCCTGCGGACTACCTCCAAAACGGAAATCGAAGTCACGGTGCGGGGAGATACTCACCGCCGCCGGATCGAACCGATGTTGCTGATTCCGATCCTGGAAAATGCTTTCAAGTATGGTGTGGATAGTGTGGAACCCTCCTTTGTCCGGATCGGCATCGAGGTAAAGAGCAATGATTTTACGCTCCAGGTGACCAATAAGGTCGTCCGGCGAAACGAAGGCGACCAAAGCCATTCCGGTATCGGACTGAACAACATCCGCCGCCGGCTGGAATTGATCTACGGAGCCGGTAATTACGAATTGAAGGCGGGAGAGAAAAACGGGATTTTTTCCGTAATTTTACGGTTGAATCTAAAAGAGTAATGGATCGTTGCCATGAGATGTATAGCTGTAGACGATGAACCGTTGGCCCTGAAAATCATTGAGGTTTTTGCCCATAAAATACCCTATCTGGAATGGG
>JAJQAW010000330.1 GCA_021203585.1 Rikenellaceae bacterium | reverse complement strand
ATATCAAACGGATTGAAAAAAATGATGAGTTATACGGATGTATTTCTTCTTGGCCTGTTGGAATTTTTGCAATGGGCCCGATGGTTCCTGATTCTGGCGCTGGTTTGGTGGCCGGAGACCTCAAATTCGGTATTCAGGCCGCCCGCACCCGAAAAGAAAAAATCAAGCGCTCCCGGGCGGTCCGGCGTACGGTCGATAAAATCGGTAGTTATGTCTTGTGGATCCTTATGGGATACACGTTCGGGGAGGCCTTCGGTAAACCTTTCGGGATCGATATCCTGCCCTGTGTGGTCTTGCTGATCGTATACGGGGTGGAATTGGAGAGTATCTTTGTAAATTATTTTGAAACCAAAGGAAAAAAAGCCCGGGTAAACGTGTTGAAGGCTTTCGCCCGAAAAACCGATCTGATCGATATCCGAATCGAGTCCGAACCAAACCGTAATCCCGATGCCGGCATTTAGTTCAAGAAGCCTGGAAAATCTTCGGGGGGTTCATTCCGAATTGGTTCGACTGATGCACCTGTCGATCCGGGATACTCACGTGGATTTTACCATTACGGAAGGGGTGCGGACCACCTCCCGACAGCAATCCTTGTATGCCCGGGGCCGTACCGCTCCCGGTCCGATCATCACCTCTTGCGACGGTATCCGCAAAAAATCCAACCACCAACCCCACGGTGACGGGTATGGATACGCTGTGGATCTTTATCCGTTTATCGATGGAAAGGTGCAGGTCGAGGATGCGGCCAACCTCTGCCGAATTGCCGCACACATTAAGAGGACGGCGCAAGAGCAGGGAATCGATGTGGAATGGGGAGGAGACTGGAAAATGAGGGATTATCCCCATTTCGAATTAAAAACATCCCGATCCGGCAACCCGATCGGGACGATGAACGGCTTCGAACGATGAAGAATTTCCTGATCCTTTTGTTATTTTCCGTCAATCTGGCCGGCATCCTGTTTTATCACCGGAAAAGGCCGGAAAAGATAGTGGTCCGGCAAACCGATACGGTTTGGATCGATACGGTGATCCGCGACACCCTGCCGGTTCCGTGGATGGTGGAGGTTGTTCGGTACCGGATCGATACGATCTATAGAGTGGATTCCCTGCCGGTGCCGGTGAGTTTGCCTGTGGAACGGAAAGAATACCGAACGGGCACTTACCGGGCGGTGGTGCAGGGTTATCGACCGGAATTGCTGAGCATGGAAGTGTTTCAACGAATGCCGGTCATTACTCATACCCACAACAGGTATTCCGCAGCGAAATCCCGTTGGGGGATCGGCCTGCAGGCCGGGTATGGTCTCGTAGGAAACAAATGGTCGCCCTATTTGGGGGTAGGAATCCAGTATCGTTTGGTCACTTTTTGATACCCTCACCCCAATTCCTGGGGTTGACCGATATAGTCCCATTCCTCCAGGATAAGCTGGTTGTCCGCATCGGTATCCAATACCAGAATAATCGTAAATTCATCGTAACGTTCCAGGTATTCTGCGGCATCGAACTGTTCGGAAAGAGAGCCCATGCTATTGATGATCAGTGGAATTAGCGGGAGTTCGAACTTCCACTCCAATTTTTCCTGCCGATAGTCATCGGTAATGCCGATCGTTAAGCGGATGTAGTCGTCCTCCGGGATCAGCCGCAGCAAACCGAAACGGCCGATGACCTCTCCTTCCTGCAGGATATACTGAGGAAGATGAACCACGGAGTTTTCGGATGCGAAATGGTTTTGTTCATCGTATTCGGAGTTGCGGGCGGTCACCCGCATATCCAGCACATCGGTACTCTGCCAGGAGGAGGGAAGATTCCGGAGGACCACATTCACCCGATTGGTATTTTTGACCAACGGCATGAGAACGGTAGCGGCCGCTTGAGAGAGCGTAAAGGTTTGCCGGGAGTGAAACAGCTCAGCCAGTTCCTGCGAAGTGACCCGGTTCTGGGAGTCGATCAAGGTGAGAGAAACCTGTAGGCTCGAGAGATTTTCCGTGCCCTGAATGAGGTAATCCTCTTCCTGGCAGTTGCCCCAGGCTACGGCGGTGTAAGAGCCGTAGGGCAGGGTGAGTTCGATCTGTTGGTAACCCGCCATAGCGGCGGCGCTTTTTTCCACCGAGGCGGCCCATTCACCGGTCCGGGTGTCGTAGACAAACAGATGGATATACTCCACTTGTTCCGGAAATTTATCGCTGTAGCCGCCCGTGTCGGGATCGACTTCCGAATGGAGCAGGTATTGGAATCGGAAAGTCACCGTATAGTCTGCCGGACAATCTCCCGAATCCTCGAAGATGCAGGAGCTGAATCCGCAAACAAGCGTTGCTAAGAGCAAAAAATAAGCATATACTTTCATCAAATCTTTCCGCTTTGTTCGATTTCCTGCCACTTAGCTATCCGGATCATTACCTCGATCTTCGAGCCCTCGCCTTTCGGAGGCTCGATGAGATTATCCTCGACCGGTTCGCCGGCGCCGTTCACTTTGGTGATATCGATGTGGTAATAACTGTTTCGTCTTACGGTGTAAGGAGATTCCCGGCTCTCCGAGCCCTCGTATTCGGAATTGTACAGAAAGACCGGATAAATGGTCTGGCCGCCGGCATATTCCATCGCTACCCATCCGGAGGTAAGATAATCCGCGGGATTTTCGCCGTAATACCGATCCTGAAAGGCTCCGCGGCTACCGTTCTTATATTCGGCCACCCGCCAAAAAGTGTCTCCCTTTTGGTAGCCTGTGAAAAGGGTCTGTCCGTCCGCGGCGTACAATTCGTCCGGAGTGAAAATTCCTTTGATCAGCGCCAGGGTCGCGTTATCCGCTCCGGGGCTTTCATTGGCGTTTTCCATGCAATATACGCAGGTTACCGCTCCGGATTTACTCAAGGAGGTATAATTCTCTTCCAGGGTTCCCGGGGATTCGAAATACAAACTTTTATCCACCGTGCCGGTGGAATGCGAATAGTAATAAGGTGTCCTCAAAACCTGATCTACCAGATGAGGAACTACGTAGAGGGCCGAAGGATTATTGACCACTTTATAGGTGATATCCGTCAGCTCCCCCTCCGGTTGTTCTTCCCGGTTGCGGGGAATTTTCAGCGAAGAGGAGACGGAAGCCTTGGCCATCGCCCGTCCGGTACGGATAGAAATCCTGACCGGATCCGTTTTGGTCGGTTCGAGATAAATCGTTTACAGGCCCTCTTTGGTGGTCATCATAAATCCCCGTTCATCCCCTTGCGGAACGGAGGTTTTACCGGTAAGGATCTCCATACCCCCGTGTGGGCCGGCTTCGAAAATCCACGATTGTAAATCTTCCAGCCAGGCTTCTTCCTGTTGCAAGAAACGATCCCGCGCCAGCAGAACCGGCTGCGGAGCATTGAGCAGGGCGAAAAGGTATTTTTTTCCGGCCGTGAGACGCAATTCCTGCTCCTGCCCGTTTTCATCGGTAAACAGGAGGGTCCCGTCGCAATCCACACCTTCCGACCCGGGTACATCAGGACTATACGGTGATGCGGTCAAAAAAGCTTCCAGCTTTTGCTGAGCGTCGAAAATCAATCCTGCGTAATTAAATATCCGGCGCTCTTCGGGCAAAAGCTCCGTCGAAGTCTGTTCGCGTGCGGTAAACTCCTGCACTTCCACCGAAAATTTGACCGTGGTCTGTAATGGGGATACGACCTCGATTTCCAGGTGTTTCTGCCGGCAGGCCGTGCTGAGCAGGATGATGAGTATGAAGAATTTTATTTGTTTCAAAACCATATTACTCCTTTTGGTGCTTAACGCTTTTACCTGTTATCCGGCAAGTATACCGGGGCCCACAACGAAACAAAGATAACAACTATTCGTTTTCCGAGCCTACAATTTCCTTCCTATTTTATTCCGCCCGATCGGAACGGAGTATCCGCCTCCGGTCCCGCATGGATTCGACCCGGATTTTTCCTCCTGGAGCCGGCCGTTCCGGCTCCGGTAAACCGGCTCCGTGCACACGAATGAGGGCCATTCGGTGGTAGTGGTTCCGGCGAATCGAATACTGTTCCTCTACCGGCGGGAAAAATGGGGATCCACCAGGGACAAATAGGGTAAAGGAAAACGCCGCGGTTCGGTAATTCCATCAACAAAACAGGTACATAAGGCACCCGCAAAAATAAAAATTATCCCCGGATGGCAGGAGCTTTTTCCATTTGTCCGGATCAAAATTAACGCAATCTTAACCTCATTAGGAGGAGGAATTCGGGAAAGCAGCCGGCAAGGATGATGCCGTACTGCATGCCATTTACCGGGCCGCTGCTCGGTGTGCGCTGGATTTCCCCTTCGTAAATTACGATCCGGGCCACTGGGTTACTTTATCCCGAAATCCTTCCGCTCCGGAGGTATATTTGTTTAAAAATCAACAGGTAATAGGTAATTTA
>JAJQAW010000386.1:3041-4414 GCA_021203585.1 Rikenellaceae bacterium | reverse complement strand
GGTTTGGTCGATGCGTTGTATTCCCGCAACGAGATCGAATTTAAACCGAGAACTTTTCGGGTGAAAGGCGATACGGTGGATGTCCACCTGGCCTTCGGGGAAACGGCCTACCGGGTGGTATTCTTCGACGATGAGATCGAAATGATCTATTCGTTCGACCCGGTTTCCGGCCAAAAGCTGGGCCAATTCGATCGGGTCAATATTTATCCGGTCAATATCTTCGTGACGACCAAGGAACGTATAAACAGGGCCGTACAAAAAATCCAGATCGATCTGGGGTTACAAATCGACTATTTTCAGAGCATCGGTAAGCCGTTGGAAGCCGCGCGTCTGAAGCAGCGGGTGGAATATGATCTGGAAATGATCAAGGAATTGGGTTACTGTTCGGGTATCGAAAATTATTCCCGCTATTTCGACGGCCGTTCTGCCGGCACCCGGCCGTTTTGCCTGTTGGATTATTTCCCGAAAGACTATCTGATGATCATTGACGAGAGCCACGTTACGCTTCCGCAGGAGCGGGCGATGTACGGAGGGGATTTTTCGCGGAAGATCACCCTGGTCGAGTACGGTTTCCGTCTGCCGGCGGCGATCGATAACCGTCCGTTGAAATTCGAGGAGTTCGAGAGCATGATCAATCAGGTCATCTATGTCAGCGCTACACCGGCGGATTACGAATTGATGAAATCCGAGGGAGAGGTAGTCGAGCAGTTGATCCGTCCGACCGGGCTGTTGGATCCGGAGATCGAAGTTCGACCGACCGAGAGGCAGATCGACGATTTGATCGAGGAGATCGATATTCGGGCCGGCCGCGGAGAACGGGTTCTGGTGACGACTCTGACCAAGCGAATGGCCGAGGAACTCAGCCGTTATTTTGAAACGGTGGGCATCCGGTGCCGATACATTCATTCGGAGGTCGATACCCTGGAGCGTATCGAGATTCTGGAGGGACTTCGGGAAGGTCAGTTCGATGTACTGATCGGCGTAAACCTGTTGCGGGAGGGTTTGGATTTGCCGGAAGTCTCCCTGGTGGCCATTATGGATGCCGACAAAGAGGGATTTTTGCGCTCCACCCGTTCGCTGACCCAGACAGCCGGCCGTGCAGCCCGAAACGTGAACGGTAAAGTAATCATGTATGCCGATACGATTACCGACTCGATGCGGCGCACGTTGGATGAAACTTCGCGTCGACGTTCGGTGCAGGATACCTACAATCAGGAGCACGGTATAACGCCCCGGCAGATTGTCAAGGCCAACCGTTCGGTATTTACCGGACAAAAGTCGGAGCTTCACCCCGAAAATATATCTTATTCGGACGTTCCGATGTACAGTATGGTAGCGGAAAAGTCCGGTACGTACGTGGCCGAAGAACTGGA
>JAJQAW010000386.1:0-3031 GCA_021203585.1 Rikenellaceae bacterium | reverse complement strand
CGGCGATAGCGCGCGCCAAGCAGGCGATGGAAGCAGCGGCCCGGGAGTTGGATTTTATTCATGCGGCCCGTTACCGCGATGAGATGTACGAGTTGCAGGCCATGAAAAGTAAGGCGAAAACAAAAAAATAAATAGTCGAAAGTTTTTGAGTGCCTTTTTTCAAAAGTCACGCTTTGGGCGATTTTCCTTTGGCTTCTTCCTTTGTTACCCCTTCGGGGTTTCTTTCTTTTCCTCGGTCGAATTCAAGCGAGCTCGATCGACCTTTACTTCTGGTTTCGTTCGCATCTCGGCCATTCAGCTCGATGACGCTCGGTTTGGCGTCGGTTTAAAAATTCGCAATACCAGGTAGTTATCAGGTCCGGGAAAAAAGTGATTCCGTACTAAATGCAGTACGGAATCACTTTTTTGGTAGGAAGGAACAGGTGGAACGACCGGTCGTTTAACCCGGCCGAGCAGACAATTTTACCGTTTTTTTAACGGAACAAATTTTCGTGGCGCCACCACGTTTTTGTAGGCGGGCCGAATGATCCGCTTGCTGTCGAAATTCAATTCTTCGATCCGGTGAGCCGTCCAGCCGGTAATGCGCGACATGGCAAAAAGCGGCGTGTAAACCTCTTCCGGCAAACCGATCATCTCGTAGACGAAGCCGGAATAAAAGTCGACATTGGCACATACCCGCTTATTAACATTTTTACCCTTAAATTCCATGAAATTTTCAATGGCGCGCTCTTCCAGCAATTCGAGGAATGCAAACTCCTCTTCCAGGTTCTTCTCTTTCGCCAGATCTTGGGCCCATTCCTTAAGCACCAGCGCGCGCGGGCGGGTCCGAAATCGTGTAAACCGCGTGGCCGATCCCGTAAATCAAACCGGTTTTGTTGTAGACTTCCTTGTTGAGCATCCGCATCAGGTAAGCATCGATCTCCTGGACATCCTTCCAATCTTTAATATTTTCTTTCAGGTGTTTGAACATATCGTTGACACTCAGGTTCGCTCCCCCGTGCAACGGTCCTTTGAGAGAACCGATGCCCGCGGCAATGGATGAATAGGTATCCGTACCCGACGAACTGGTTACGCGGACGGTAAAGGTCGAATTGTTACCCCCCCCCGTGCTCCGCATGGAGGATTAAGGCCAGGTCGAGGATCCGGGCTTCCAGCTCCGTAAACTCTCCCTTGAGCATATACAGGAAGTTCTCGGCGATCGAATACTCTTCTTTCGGGTGACGGATGTTCAGCGAGAGGCCCTGTTGGCTGTGACGCAGGATGTTATAGGCATAAGCGATAATGGCCGGAAACTTGGCGATCAGGTCGATCGACTGACGCATCAGGTTGTGGCGCGAAGTGTCGTCCGGATTCTCATCGAAGGTATACAGTTCCAGAACACTACGCGAGAGAATGTTCATAATATTGCTGCCTTCCAGATCGAGGATATTCATCTTTGTTTTCTGTTCCAGCGGCATGGACTGGTTCAGCAGACGGGTGAAGGTTTCCAATTGATCTTTGTCGGGCAGATTGCCCGATAACAGCAGATAGGCCGTTTCTTCAAAGCCGAAACGCTTTTCCGCCGCGATTCCTTTTACCAGGTCTTCCACATCCACTCCCCGGTAAAGCAGTTTTCCAGGAATCGCTTTGATCCCGTTATCGATGCGCTCGTAGCCCATTACGTCCCCGATTTTGGTCAGTCCGACCAATACTCCGGAGTGGTCCTCGTTGCGCAGCCCTCGTTTTACGTTGTATTCCTTGAATAGTTCGTTGTCTATCCGGCACGTCGTTTTGATCGACTCCGACAACTGGTAAATTATGAATTCGTCTTTCGTTGCCATAACTTTTATGTTTTTGATTTCTTTTTTATACTCGTTTCATTTGGAATTTGCCGTCATGAACCGGGATTTCGCCCGTTCCGGGCGTTTTTAATTGCTTTAGGCGCGCTCGTTCCTCACTCGGATTTATTGGCCTGCGCGCGGCGATTTGCATGCAAATCGCTATTGACGAATGGCCCCGCGCCCTTCCGGGTCGATAACCGGCTGGAACTGCGACTTTTATAAAGTCGCCCAAATCGTCGCTTTTTATAAAAAGCGACACCAAAAATTTTTTATGGGCCGCCTCGGCCTTAGAGATTTGCAATCAGCTTGTCGCGGAATTCTGTCGTGGTTAATGTGGTGCCGTTGTCCATAAAGCGCGCCAAATCAACCGTTGCCTCACCCCTTTCAAACGTCTTTTCCAACGCCCCTTCGACTGCCTGTGCCGCCTCGGTCCATCCGAGGTAATCCAGCATCATCACCGCCGAAAGCAACAGCGAAGAAGGATTCACTATGTTCTTCCCGGCGATGTTGGGAGCCGTGCCGTGCGTCGCTTCAAAGATGGCATGCCCGGTACGGTAGTTGATGTTAGCTCCCGGTGCAATACCGATTCCGCCCACCATCGCCGCCAACTGGTCTGAAACGTAGTCCCCGTTCAGGTTCAGCGTAGCGATGACCGAATACTCTTCCGGTATCAGCAGGGTGTTCTGTAAAAACGCATCGACAATTACGTCCTTTACAATCACTTTTCCGGCCGCGCGGGCATCGGCGAGCGCTTGGTCAGCGGTCTCCGCGCCGTGTTCTTTTTTCAGGCGGTCGTACCGGGTCATGGTAAAAGTCCGATCGGCAAATTCCCGTTCGGCCAACTCGTAGCCCCACGTTTTGAACCCGCCTTCGGTGTATTTCATGATGTTACCCTTGTGAACCAGCGTCACCGAAGGCAACTTCCGTTCCAGGGCGTATTCGATGGCACAACGGATCAGCCGCCGGCTTCCTTCGACCGAGACGGGTTTTACCCCGAACGAGGAGGTCTCCGGAAAACGGACCTTGCCGACACCCATTCGTCGCGCAGGAAGGTATAGAATTTTTTTGCTTCGGCGGTTCCCTGCATCCATTCGATACCGGCATAAATGTCTTCGGTGTTCTCCCGGAAAATATGCATATCGACCTTATGCGGCTCTTTTACAGGCGAAACAACCCCTTTGTACCACCGCACCGGCCGCAGGCAGACATAC
>JAJQAW010000250.1 GCA_021203585.1 Rikenellaceae bacterium | reverse complement strand
TTCGGCTAAAAATAAAAGCTTACCTTGGAAGAACAACTAAACCCCAACTTATGAAAACATTACTTTGCACTTGCCTTCTCTTAATTCTGTATCCACCTACGAATGTAATCTTTAGTCAAAACTACCTGCAACCACAGTCTGATATTTCCCCGAACATGGAGAAAGTAATTCGGGCTTTTGACACCGGAAGTCCAAAGCAACAGGCTGCCGTCTACCTGGCGGATCATATCGCTTTTCATCACCATCTTTCCGGCGATGGCATAGACTTATTCCGACAGGGGTTGGACTCGTGTAAAACAAGAGATAAAATCAACGAGTTGTGGCACACCGTCAATGACGGAAAAGCGAAATATAAAGACGACAACAACAATCTGGAACCGGATTATTTAATCGACGATATCAATCAAGCGTTTGAAATATGGAATAAAGTACCGTGGAAAAAGGATGTATCTTTCGGAATTTTTTGCCGGTATATTCTTCCCTATAAAATAACCAATGAACCGCTAACCCGGTGGAGGGAATATCTGCACGAAATCTATTACCCGCACGTCAAACACCTCGATAACACCAAAGAGGCATTCGAGGTGATCTATAATCTGATTTATGAGAATTTTGTTCATGATAACTATATCCGGTTTTCTTACACCATGGACCCGATCATGCTGGATAAAATAAAAAGAGGAAAATGCAGCGACCGGTCCATGTATATCCTTGCCGTAATGAAAGCTTTATGCATACCGGCCGTATACGACATCACCCCCTACTGGGCCAATTACAGCAACTCCGGCCACGGTTGGGTCTCTTTTATAGATGCTCAGGAAAATACCTGCCTGGCTAACCGGTTCACCGATGAGTTTTCCCATCTTTATATCGATGCCACATTCATCCAACCGAAACACCATATAAATGCATTTAACGGTGAACATTCGGTGGATTCATTAAAAAAAATGGCCCGCATCTTTCGGTATACTTACGAAATTGTACCTAAAAATCCGGCCATAATCCATTGGAAAATACCCGGTTACTTAAAGCATCCGTATCGTAAGGACGTAACCGGCGAATATCCGTTAAAGCAAAATGCCATCGACATTCCTACAGCCGGAATTCAAACCGACTTAATCGCACTCTGCAACTTTAATCATACGCTGGGCTGGTACCCCGTAGCCATGGAGAAAAACGGCGGAGCGCATACCCGTTTTGAAAGTGTGGTCGAAGGTGTAGTATATTTGCCCGCTAAGTTAACTCCAGGCGGGGTGGAACCTATCTCCAATCCGTTCATTTTTCGGAAAAACAACCGGGAAGAACTTAACCCGGACCTGAGCAAACACCGAACCGTCACACTCCGAAGAAAATACCTGACATGGACTTTTTGGACCAACCGCTGGGAAGACATTCACGGATGCACGTTCGAGGTGGCCGATGACCGTCGATTTACAGAAAACCGAGATACATTAGCTCTGATCACGCGGGTTTCCGCTTCCCCCATGGAGTTTGAAGTGGACTCCAAACGCCCGTATCGGTTCATAAGATTCCGGAGTCGTAAAGGGCAGAATGCCCCGATAGTCGAATGGGAAATTTATAATGAAAAAGGGGAACGGATAACGGGACGAACGGATGGCAGAGCGGTGGAAAAGGATCAAATTGCCAACGCTTTTGACGGGGATTTCAGTACAGCGGTATTCGGTAAGGAAGACTATTGGATGAGTCTGGATTTTGGAGAGAATCATCCACAAACAATCAAAAGAATCCGATTAAAACTGGCTGACGATGGGAATTTTATTGAACCCGGAAATAATTACGAACTTTTTTATTATGACATGGGCTGGAAATCTATGGGATCAATCCGGCCCTCTGAAGACTCGGTTTCATTTGCCGGGGTACCGGCCAATGCCCTTTTATGGCTAAGAAACAAATCCAAAGGGAAAGAAGAAAGAATCTTCACCTACCAGGAAGGACGGCAAATCTGGTGGTAAAATGATTCCGATCCAATAAAAGAAGAGACCGGACATTGGTCTCTTCTTTTTAAAGTTTATACCTATCAAGCTACTTATTTTTCCCATTCGACCAGCGAGTGTCCGGTCATGGCTGCCGGTTGTTCGATGCCCATGATATCGAGTACGGTCGGAGCTACATCCGCCAACACCCCGTTGTGAACGGCTTTTACTTTTACCGTATCCGAAACCACAATGATCGGTACCGGATTGAGCGAATGCGCCGGGTTGGGCGTACCGTCCGGATTCACAGCGTAATCGGCATTCCCGTGATCGGCGATAATCACGACCGTATACCCCTTCTTGCAGGCGGTTTCCACCACCGCTTCCACACATTCGTCCACCACCCGGACCGCTTTTTGGATAGCCGGATATACCCCGGTATGCCCCACTATATCGCCGTTGGCAAAATTGAGCGCCACGAAATCCACATCTCCTTTTTTCAGTTCCTCCACGATCGCGTCTTTTACCAGGTAAGCGCTCATTTCGGGCTGCAAATCATACGTAGCAACTTTGGGGGACGGGATCAGGATACGGGCTTCCCCTTCGAACGGTTCTTCGCGGCCTCCGTTAAAGAAGAAAGTAACATGCGCGTATTTTTCGGTCTCCGCGATACGGATCTGGCTGTATCTTTTCGAAGAGATGATTTCCCCGAGAGTTTCGGTCAGATTATCCTTGTCGTATACAATGTACACCCCTTTGAACGAATCGTCGTACCGGGTCATAGTCAGGTAGTACAGCGGTATGGTTTTCATCCCGAACTCCGGCATATCCTGCTGGGTCAGTACCGTCGTGATTTCCCGCAGGCGGTCGGTCCGGTAGTTGAAACAGAAGACCACATCGCCCGGCTGAATCGTAGCCAACGGCCGGCCATCCGCACCGGTAGCTACGATCGGCCGGATGAATTCGTCGGTGACATCGTTGTTGTACGACTCTTGCATGGCAGCCAGCACGTCAGTCGTTTTTTCACCTTCGCCGTTTACATAAAGGTCATAAGCCACTTTTACCCGTTCCCAGCGTTTATCCCGGTCCATGCCGTAATAACGCCCCAGTACGGTGGCGATTTGTCCGTTGGAAGTTTTTAGGTGCTCCGACAGGGAAGTCATAAAACCCAATCCGCTCTTGGGATCGGTATCTCGTCCGTCGGTCAAGGCATGGATAAATACTTTCTCCAAGCCGAAATCCTTCGTTACGTCGCACAGTTTATACAGATGCTTATCCAGCGAATGGACACCGCCGTCCGATACCAAGCCGATAAAATGCACCGCTTTATCGTTTGCTTTGGCATATTCGAACGCCTCGGTGATGACCGGATTCGATGCGATGCTGTGGTTTTCACAGGCCTTATTGATCTTCACCAGGTCCTGATAGACTACGCGCCCCGCGCCGATGTTGAGGTGCCCTACCTCCGAATTACCCATCTGTCCTTCCGGAAGACCTACCTTTTCTCCGCAGGTTAACAGTTCGGCATTCGGGTGGGTAGCCATCAAGCTGTTCATATACTTCGGAGCGGTGGTGAAAATCACGTCCGACTCGGTTCGGTCTCCTTTTCCCCAACCGTCCAGAATCATCAATACAACTTTATTCATCTTATTCTACGCTTTGTTATTTCTTGGCAATCAATTAATGGTCATCATTTCCCGGTATTTGGGCAGCGGCCACAGTTCGTCGTCTACGATACGTTCCAGGTGATCGATGTGGTATCGGATCGTATCGAGGTAAGGACGCACCACCAACAGGTAGCCTTCGGCCCGTTTGACGATATCCTCTTCGTTGTTGTATTCCTTGCGCCGTTCGATCATCTCGTGTACGTCCTGCCGGATCGCCTTGATATGGCTGGCCATCGCGTGGATGGTCCGGATTTCTTCGGCGGCCAGTTCCTGATAACTGTCCGGAAGGATTTCCTTGAGGCCCTGTACATTCTGGATAAGCACGTTCTGGTACTTAATCGCTGTGGGAACAATGTGGTTGGTGGCCAGGTCGGCCAGAACCCTCGATTCGATCTGGATCTTCTTGCTCAGGATTTCGTGTTTGATCTCACAACGGGCCTCCAGTTCCGTTTCCCGGTATACCCCGTTACGTTTAAACAACGCCACACTTTCCGGACGCAGGAACACTTTAAACGCATCGGTTGCGATATTCACGTTTTCCAGTCCCCGTTTAGCCGCCTCGGCCAACCACTCATCGCTGTATCCGTTTCCTTCGAAACGCACCGCCTTCGAGGCGGCGATGTATTGTTGGATTACCTGCAAAATGACTTCGTCTTTTTTCACCCCTTTATCGATCAGTTTATCGACCTGCGCCTTGAAATTGACCAGTTCGTCGGCAATGGCGGTATTGATCACGATCAACGGAGCCGCGCAGTTGTCGGACGACCCGGTAGCTCGGAATTCGAACCGGTTGCCGGTAAAGGCAAACGGCGAGGTACGGTTGCGGT
>JAJQAW010000395.1 GCA_021203585.1 Rikenellaceae bacterium | reverse complement strand
CACCGTATCCGAAGTTTCCTGGCAAGTCGGGATCGAAGACCAATTTTACTTCAGCAAAGTGTTTAAAGCCCAATTCGGTTGCTCCCCGTCGAAATTCAAATCCGGTGAGAAAAAACCAAATTGCAATCCTTCGGTATAAATAGTGTTCGGAAGATCGATGGAACGCTTTCTCTTACCGCTCTAATCGGCTCGTTGCAAAACCGCTATGTTTTGGGGAGAAATTTTTCCGGCCGGATAAAATATAAAGAAGACCGGCCAAAGACCGGTCTTCCACCCACCACCTCATAGTGTTGTCAATTACTACTCCAATGAGTGTATCACAAGGCCCGAACGTAATTTGGGTTCGAACCAGGTTGTTTTCGGAGGCATGATATTACCGGTATCGGCAATATCGATCAGTTGTTTCATTGAAACCGGATAAAGTGCGAAAGCGACTGCCATCTCTCCGCTATCTACCCGTTGTTGCAATTCGCTCAATCCACGATTCCCACCTATAAAATCAATCCGTTTATCGGTCCGCAGGTCCTTGATGCCCAAAATCCGATCTAAAACCAAATCGGACAAAATAGTTACATCCAGCACTCCAATCGGGTCGTTATCGTCATACGTGCCCGGCTTGGCTGTTAAACTGTACCATTGTTCGTCAAGATACATAGCAAAGTTATGTAAATTTTCCGGAGTATGGATATTTTTTTCAATTAATTTTACGGAAAAATCTTTTCCCAGCTTCAAAAGCAATTCTGCGGGAGTTAGGCCATTTAAATCTTTCACCACCCGGTTGTAGTCGATAATTTTCAGTTGATCGTCCGGAAAGACTACCGCCAGGAAATAATTGTATTCCTCGTCGCCTTTGTGGTCGGGATTTTGTTTCATTTTCTCCTCCCCTACCCGGGCTGCGGCTGCCGAACGGTGATGACCGTCTGCAATGTACATGGCCGGAATGGCTTCAAATCGGGCAGTGATTTTTTCGGTCAATGCAGTGTCGTCGATCACCCAGAACCGGTGGCCGAAGCCGTCTTCCGCTACAAAATCGTATTCCGGTGTTTTCCCGGTTACTTCGGCTACGATAGCATCCAATTCCGCATCGGCCGGATAGCTGAAAAATACGGGTTCGATGTTGGCGTTTTGGTTGCGCACATGCATCATCCGGTCTTCCTCCTTATCCGGACGGGTTAATTCGTGTTTTTTGATAGCCCCTGTTTTATAATCTTCCCAATGGGCCGCAACGACTAAACCGTATTGGGTGCGGCCTTCCATGGTCTGGGCGTAGACATAATAGTTTTCTTTCGGATCCTGTACCAGCCAGCCCTTCTCTTTCCACAGTCGGAAGTTTTCGACCGCTTTGTCATAGGCTTGCTGAGCGTGTTCGTCACAAATCGGATCGAAATCGATCTCCGGTTTGATGATGTGCAGCAGCGACTTTTCTCCCGCTTCGGCTTTAGCTTCCCGGGAATTGAGTACGTCGTACGGACGCGAAGCCACTTCGTGGGCAATTTCCCGAGGCGGACGGATGCCTTTGAACGGTTTTACTTTTACCATAAGATATCGATGTTTTTAGGTTATTGGGTATTATAAGGGTTCTTCGATCTGGTTAACGATCGTAATGGAGCCGATTACCGCATCCGGTTCAAAATGTGCCAACGTAACCGGAGTTCCGTGCAGCGTGATCTCTTGAAATTTTTCTGCTCCTCCGCTAATATACTCTCCCGCAATATTCCAGGTAAAACCGGTGGTGGCATCTTCTACGGTAAAATAATTGTTCGGCCAGCCGAGCCATATGTACAGGTTTTCTTCTCCGGTGATCCGGGCCGCCTCATGCAGATTCATTCCGGGAAAAATTCCCGCCGTTGTTTTAAACTGCGGTGCGTATACCGAAATGGATTGACCCGGAAAAACTTCGGCCACGGTATGGCCGGATTTATCCTTGACCACAAAATAAGGGAAGCCCTCCTCACTGTCGAAATACATGGTTGCCGCCTCCGCGGTATACCCTTTTCCCGGCTCGGGAATCTCCTGATCAAAGGTGATCTTGCCCACTCCTTCTGCCGTTATCGTACCGCCGTCAGCCGGCCCACAAGCCGAGAAAAGCAGAACGGCGCTCCAAAATAAAGCGATTCGCAATACCTTAATCATTATTTATTTACCTGAAAACGTGTATTTCCGTCTGTAAAGAATGCAACGATTTGCGATGCAGCGGCCAAACCGGCATTGATGTTGGCTTCTGCGGTCTCCGCACCCATTTTTTTCGGCGTGGCGAACACGCGCGTACTGAATTTTTCATTCAATTCGGCTTGATTGCCGGCGGCTACGTCGGTGATGTATTTCAGGTCTTCCCGGTCGGTCAGCACTTTTACCAGTTCCTCTTCGTGAACCACCTCCTTACGGGCGGTGTTCACGATGGTCGCGTCTTTCGGCAATTTCGACAACAGATCGTAATTGAGCGACTGAATGGTCTGCGGAGTGGCCGGTATATTTACCGATACATAGTCGCACGTGGAATAGAGTTCTTCCACCGTGGATACCGCTTTTACCCCCTCCTTTTCCATCGCCTGAGCATCCACAAAGGCATCGAAAGCAGAGACTTCCATGCCCATGCCTTGCGCGGCTTTGGCTACCAGACGACCCACATTTCCGTAGGCGTGAATTCCTAATTTTTTGCCTTTGATCTCGCGGCCAGTTCCCGGATGAAACTGATTGCGGGCCATAAAAATCATCATGCCGATCGCTAATTCCGCCACCGCATTGGAATTCTGTCCCGGAGTATTCATGACCACAATTCCTTTGGCCGTACAGGCAGCCAGGTCGACGTTGTCGTATCCGGCGCCGGCACGTACCACGATTTTCAGCTGTTTTGCCGCTTCCACCACCTCTGCAGTTACTTTATCGCTGCGGATAATCAACGCATCCGCATCCGCTACCGCATCAAGCAGTTGTTGTTTGTCAGTGTATTTTTCCAGCAATACCGTTTCCATTCCGGCGTTTGCTATGATCTCCTGGATGCCGTCTACCGCCGCCTTTGCAAACGGTTTTTCGGTCGCTATCAATATTTTTTTCATTCTGTCTTCTACTAAAGTTAGCCACTGCTCCTGGGTGTGAGCGAATGGGGTTATTTTTGGATAGGCCGTCGATGTGTAAGCCATTTTTTCATTCGTTACGTTCAAGTCCTTCCGGGTCAGCCGGCTGAGACTGCGATTATTTGAACCGGCACCAAACCGAGTGGCATCAAGCCAGCTTCCACCCCGCACTCGGTTCGGCATCGGCTGTAAAAGGCGATGTCGAAAACTTTTGAACTTGGGTTTACAGGAATAGGTGTCTTGTGACTTAGGCGTGCATTTTTTCAAACTCCTGCGTACATTCCACCAAAGCCTGCGCACTCTCCATCGGCAGCGCATTGTAAGTGGAAGCCCGGAAGCCGCCCACCAACCGGTGACCTTTCAGACCAACCATGCCTTTGGATTTGGAAAATTTCATGAAGGCATCGTATAAATCTTCGTGACCGTCCGACGGAACGAAGCAAATATTCATTAAAGAACGGTCGTCCACTGCGACTGTGCCCTTAAACAGTGAGTTGCGGTCGATTTCATCGTAAATCAATTGGGCTTTGGCCTGATTGATTTGATACATTTTTTCCACGCCGCCCAGATTTTTTATCCAACGCAGGGTGTCCCGCATCACGTAAATCGGAAATACCGGCGGGGTATTGAACATCGAACCTTCATTGATATGGGTGCGGTAATCGATCATGGTCGGGATATGACGTGAAACTTTTCCTAAGATATCGTCCCGGACAATCGCGAAGGTAACTCCCGCCGGAGCCAGGTTCTTTTGTGCGCCTCCATAAATCAACGCGTATTTCGTCACATCGATCGGACGGCTCAGGATGTCGGAACTCATATCGGCGACCAACGGCACCGGAGAATCGATGTCCTGGTGGTATTCCGTACCGAAAATGGTATTATTCGTAGTAATATGCAGGTAATCCAGGTCGGTCGGAATGTCGAATCCTTTCGGTATGTAGGAAAAGTTTTTGTCTTCGGAAGAAGCGACGGTAACCACTTCGCCGAATCCCTGAGCCTCTTTAAGCGCCTTCTTGGCCCAGACACCGGTATTGACATACCCGGCTTTCTTTTCCAACAGATTAAAGGGTACCATGTAAAATTGAGTACTGGCCCCTCCGCCGACCAATACCACATGGTAGTTATCCGGCAAATGGAGCAATTCTTTGAACAAGGCTACCGTTTCGTCCATGACCGCCTGAAACTCTTTCGTACGGTGCGAACAGGTCAATAGAGAGATTCCCATGCCTTCAAAATCAAGGACAGCTTTCGCTGCATTGTCCAGGGCCTCCTGAGGCAATACCGCCGGTCCCGCGCCAAAATTATGCTTTTTCATCGCTTCTAGATGTTAATATTTAAGTAGTAAATTTAATATCTTGTT
>JAJQAW010000226.1 GCA_021203585.1 Rikenellaceae bacterium | reverse complement strand
ATTTGTAATCAGATAAACAAATTACAAACTATTTTACAACCTGCACACCCTAAACTATCGCGAGCATGTCACAAAAGCAACTCAAAAAATTGAACGGTATCCGTGTTCTTGTGGGCAATACCCCGATGCTGAAAATCGAATACCGTTACCAGGGAGAGCCGCGCGTCCTTTATGCCAAAGCGGAATACTATAACATTTCAGGCAGTATCAAAGATCGTCTGGCCTATTACGTCCTGCGCAAAAGCTACGAAGAAGGGTGTCTGAAAGAAAACGATGCAATCCACGAAGCGACCAGCGGAAATACCGGTATTGCATTTTCCGTATTGGGAAGCTGTTTGGGGCATCCGGTGACGATCTATATGCCGAACTGGATGAGCGCCGAACGGATCAACCTGATCCGCAGTTTCGGGGCGAATATCCGGTTGGTCACGCCCGAAGAAGGGGGATTTCTGGGCAGCATTGCCATGGCGGAAAATGCGGCTAAAGAGAGCGAAGAGGTCTTTCTGCCCCGTCAGTTCGACAACCAATACAACTGTCAGGCGCATTACGAAACCACCGGACCGGAAATCTGGAACCAGGCGGAACGGTTCGGATTCGTACCGGATGCTTTTGTTGCCGGTGTCGGTACGGGCGGTACTATTATGGGTGTGGGCCATTACCTGCGGGAAAAAAACCGAACGTAAAGGTCTATCCGATGGAACCGGAAAACTCTCCTACTCTGCGGACGGGATACAAGGTCGGCAAACACCGGATTCAGGGAATTTCCGATGAATTTATCCCCTCGATCGTGAAACTCGATGAACTGGACGACATTATTTCGGTAGACGACGGCGACGCGATCGTGATGGCGCAGCGGCTGGCGCGTGAGCTGGGTCTGGGCGTCGGCATTTCCTCGGGAGCGAACTTTATCGCTGCCGTTAAAATCCAAAACGAACATTCGGACTGGAACGTGGTTACTGTGTTCTCGGACGATAACAAAAAATACCTCAGTACGGACTACGCGAAAGAAGAACCGGTGAAAGATTGTTTCCTGTGTACGGAAATCGAACTGGAAGGCTTGGATTCCATCTGTGCAAGAAATAAATAATGACAACGGACTCGGTTCTCCGATCCCAGAACAAAAAATAAAAATGGCCGGAAGTTATTCTTCCGGCCATTTTGCGTAACGCGTAAACTAGGTGATCCTACCGGCTATTGCGCCAGCACATCCTGTATGATCTGCTGCACGCGCACGGACCATTGCTGGGCAACATCCATGGAGCTATTTACCATATTGGCCTGTGCCACGGCAATTCGCCGTCCTGCCGGAGTCTGGTAGAATTCGTTCATTTTGTGGAGGTCATCCAGTGAGATTTCCCTTTCGTATAAAGGAGCGTACATTTCCACCAACGCATCAAAACTTCGCCTGGTGATCTCCTCTTTCTGGCTGTCCATCAAGGCGCCTCCCGTCATAGCCGTAACCTGTGTAATTACCGGCTCGAAAGAACCGAATGAACCGGAAGTGGTCATGTACCGGTAGAAAGCCTTTTTATATTCCGGGTTGACGTCTGTTTGTGCCTGGGACGGCAGAATCCCGAAACAGCATGAGATGAGGGAGAGGATAAGAATGAGTTTTTCATGAGATAAAATTTATTTTTTCATGAGGCTTTCGATGTACTCGAGCACCTTCCCTATTTCATCTTTCGTGAACCAGGATACCTGCGGATCGCGGCCGAACCAGGTCATCTGCCGCTTGGCATACCGACGGGAGTTGCGTTTGATCCGTTCGATGGCTTCATTCCGGGAGATCGAGCCATCGAAATATTCAAAAAATTCCCGGAAACCCACTGTCTGAAGGGCATTGTGCCCCCGAAGGGGGTATACTCGGCGGGCTTCCTCTTCCAAGCCGGCTTCCAGCATCTGGTCCACACGGCGGTTGATCCGCTCGTAAAGATCTTCACGGGGCATGTTTACGCCTACTTTCACCACATCGAACGGGCGAGGTTTTGTCTTTCGGCGGCGTAGTTCGGTATAAGTTTTTCCGGTGCCCCGGCAAATTTCCAGCGCACGGATCACCCGGGCCGGATTTTGACGGTCCACTTTATTATAATATTCGGGATCGAGAACTTGAAGTTCCTGAAGCAATTCGTCCAGGCCGCCTGTTTCGTACCGCTCTTGTAAAAGCGGACGAATCGATGGGTCGACCGACGGAATGTCGTCTATTCCCTCACAGACAGCATCGATATACAGCCCTGAGCCACCTACTATCACTACCCTATCATGGATGGCGAACAACTCCTCCAGCAATTGGAGCGCATCCTCTTCGTAACGCCCGCAGTTGTAAAATTCGGTCACACTGCGATTTCCTATGAAATGATGGGGAACACCATCCTGCTCCTTGAGAGTAGGGGCTGCTGTACCAATAGTGATTTCCCGGTAGAATTGACGAGAATCGCACGATAAGACCGGAGCGGCAAAATGCTTTGCCACTTGTATACTTAATCCGGTTTTTCCGCTGGCTGTAGGGCCAAGTATAACGACTAATAGCTTTTTCACTTCCTATTAATTGCAGTAAAGATATCACAAAAAAAGGTGCCGTGTAAAAAACGGCACCAAATTAATCTTCTGGACGGTGATAGCTTATTGGTTCATCGTCACCAGGAATTCTTCATTGGAACGGGTACCTTCCATATGCCGTTTGAGGTCTTCCATAACCTCTACCGAATTCATATCCGACAGATAACGGCGGAGCACCCAGATTTTCTGCAACGTATCTTTATCCAACAACAAATCGTCCCGGCGGGTGCTCGAAGCGGTCAGATCGACAGCCGGGTAAATCCGCTTGTTGGAGAGTTTGCGGTCAAGCTGCAGCTCCATATTACCCGTACCCTTGAATTCTTCGAAAATTACCTCGTCCATTTTGGAGCCGGTATCGATCAGCGCCGTAGCGATAATGGTCAGCGAGCCCTTTTCTTCGGTATTACGGGCCGCCCCGAAGAAGCGTTTGGGTTTGTGCAGCGCATTGGCATCCACCCCTCCCGAAAGGACTTTACCGGATGCCGGCTGGACCGTGTTGTAAGCGCGAGCCAGACGGGTTATCGAATCGAGCAGGATCACCACATCGTGTCCGCACTCGGCCATCCGTTTGGCCTTTTCGAGAACCATTTCGGCTACTTTTACGTGGCGAGAAGCCTGTTCGTCGAACGTGGAAGCGATCACCTCCGCTTTCACCGTGCGGGCCATATCGGTTACCTCCTCGGGCCGTTCGTCGATCAGCAGCACGATCATGTAGGCTTCCGGGTTATTATCCGCGATCGCGTTGGCGATGGATTTCAACAATACCGTTTTACCCGTTTTGGGTTGGGCTACGATCAAAGCGCGCTGGCCTTTACCGATGGGCGCGAACAAATCGATCACACGGGTAGACATGTTGTTGTGCCCGTTGCCGGTGATATTGAATTTCTGTTCCGGAAACAACGGCGTCAAGAATTCGAATTGAACCCGGTCGCGTACCTCTTCCGGGCGCAAACCGTTAATCATATTGACCGTAATCAGCGGGAAATATTTTTCTCCCTCTTTCGGCGGGCGGATCGTTCCCTGAACGGTATCCCCCAGTTTCAGACCGAAACGCTTGATCTGGAAAGGCGATACGTAGATATCGTCCGGAGAATTCAGGTAGTTGTAATCCGAAGAACGCAGAAAACCGTAACCGTCCTGCATCACTTCCAACACTCCTTCGGCTTCGATGGTCCCCAGGTATTCGTCCCTCGGTTCGCCTCGTTTCCGGTTTTTTTCCGGCCGGTTGGGTTCTTGCTGTGCGGGGATTTCCGGTTCATCGGAATCGTCCAACGGAATCAGTTCCGGTTCAAAGGATTCCAGTATGACCTCCGGAATCTCCTCCACCGCAGGCTTGACAGCTTCCAAGCGCGGATTACGCTTGCGGTCCGCCGGCTTATTTTCTCCGCGCGATTCGGGCGGGTTGTTTTCCGTCAATTCCGGAATTTCGAACTCTACAGCCATCTGGTCATCGTTCTGATTCCTTCCCCCCTGTTTGACGTAACTGGTTTTCAACTTATGCGCACGAGGGCGACGTTCCTGAATTTCCGGTTCGGCCGCCACCATTTCCGGTTGTTGGATCACCGGCAATTCGCTGGCCTCCGGCGGTGCAACCGACTGGGGTTGGGCCGATTTCGGCTTACGGTCCCGCTTTCGAATCACAGAGGGTTCCTTCGGCTGGGCGGCGCTGTTGTCGTCCATAACTTGTTCTATCGCACGGATTTGCTCGATCAATTCCTGCTTCTTCATTTGGCCCTTGATGCCCAGAGCCTTGGCAATTTCACGCAATTCGACAAGCGTCTTGCCTTCTAAATTTACGTCCTGCATATAATAATGTAAGGATTTTATCTCATTGATTGATTGCCGCCGGATGAGCGGCAAATATTAGGTATGTTTCCCTCACGGGCCAGACAAATATAC
>JAJQAW010000006.1 GCA_021203585.1 Rikenellaceae bacterium | reverse complement strand
GTTGGTGTTTCACGATGAAATTCCCCATACCGTGCTCTCAAAACATCGATGACCGTTAAGAAATAAGCTCGGATTTATGGGAAATTCGTTTAACTTTTCTATCTTGTATGCCATTTCAAAGCGAATCCATAAGCGATTTTCATTATAAATTATAGATAGTATGAGTAAGAATATCCTGTCACTGAAACCTGAATCGGTATGGAAACATTTCTATGCCATCACGCAGATTCCACACCCGTCGGGCCACGAAGAAAGGATCCGTCAGTATGTCCTGGAATTCGCACAACAACACGGCATCGAGCATGAAACGGACTCGGCCGGCAACATCGTCTTGCGTAAAAAGGCGACAGCGGGCCTGGAGGACCGCAAAGGAATTATCATGCAGGCTCATTTGGATATGGTGCCGCAAAAAAACAGCGACAAAAACTTCAATTTCGAGACGGACCCGCTGCAACCCTATGTGGATGGAGATTGGCTGACCGCGGACGGAACGACCCTGGGTGCAGACAACGGTATCGGCCTGGCGGCCATTCTGTCGGTTATGGAATCGGACCATCTGGAGCACGGACCGATCGAAGGTTTATTTACCATGACCGAAGAGACCGGAATGGACGGCGCTTTTGGCCTCAGCCCCACCATCCTCCAGTGAGATAGTTTGATGAATCTGGATTCTTAAGATGAAGGCTAATTGTACTTAGGATGCGCAGTATGCCTGGATGCCAATGTGACACTCGAGTATCGAACCGAGGAGATCGGCGACAACTATAAGCCGTATCAAATCGATGTCAAAGGACTGAAGGGCGGCCATTCCGGGATGGAAATTATTCTTCAACGTGGAAATTCCAATAAAATCCTGGTCCGCTTTCTGAAAACGTCCATCGAGCGTTTCGGCTTGCGCGTGGCCAGCATCGATGGCGGCGGCTTGCGAAACGCGATTCCCCGCGAAGCCAAAGCTACGGTATGGATTCCGACGGACCAGGAAGCGGCGTTTTTACAAGCCATACAGGACTGCGAAGCCGTGTACCGCAAAGAAATCGAAGCGGTGGACCCGGACTTATCCCTCACGGCTACGGCACTCGATGAACCGCCAACCGAAGTAATGGACGAGGTTTCGCAAAATAAACTGATCGCTCTGGTATACGGCTGCCCCAACGGTGTGATCCGTATGAGCGATTCAATGAAGGGATTGGTCGAAACTTCCACGAACCTGGCCCGTGTCGTGACGGAAAACGGTAAGGCTGCAATCGTCTGCCTGCTCCGCAGCTCGGTAGACAGCGCCAAACAGGATTTGGCGGATACGATGGATTCGGTATTCCGGTTAGCCGGAGCCAAAGCGGATTTCGAAGGAGGATACAGCGGCTGGAAACCCAACATGGCTTCCCCCATTCTAAAAAGCATGCAGGAAACTTACCGTCAGTTGTATGGCAAAACTCCGGAGATCAAAGCGATCCATGCCGGCTTGGAATGCGGTATCATCGGCGGTAAATATCCGAACCTGGATATGATCTCCTTTGGACCGACTATTCGTTATCCGCACTCCCCGGATGAAAAAGTGGAGATCGCCTCCGTTGAAAAATTCTGGAATTTCCTGGTGGCAACTCTGAAAAATGCCCCTCTCAAGTAACGCAGTGTTAATTCAGGCCAGAAATTATGATTGAAACAACAGACAGATGGTTTGCGATTGTCAACCCGGTAGCCGGCAACGGCAAGGGCTTGACCGATTGGCCGCAAATCAGCAAATTGCTGCGCGACCATCAGATTACTTTCGATTTTGTATTCTCGGAAAAAAAATTCCACTCGATTGAACTCTCCGTAGAAGCCATCTCCAAAGGCTACCGGAAAATAATCGTAGTGGGAGGCGACGGAACCATTCATGAGGTGGTAAACGGAATCATGATCCAAAAAGAAGTACCCACTACGGACCTTCTTCTGGCAGTGATCGCCGTGGGAACCGGGAATGACTGGATCCGGATGTTTGGTATACCACGCAAATACACGGATGCCATCCAGGCCATTGTGGAAGGTCACTCCTTCTTGCAAGATATCGCCCGTGTTTCTTATTATAAGAGTAATTTTCAGCAACAACGCTACATGGCCAATGTGGCGGGTCTGGGATTCGACGCGAGCGTGAACAAATACTACAACCGGCTTAAAGACGAAGGCCGCCGAGGAAGTTGGATCTACAAATGGGGAATGTTTAAAACCATTCTGGGGTATAAAACAACCCGTATGAAGGTGATTATCGACGATCAGCCGGTGGAAGATGAGCCGATCTTCAGTTCCACGATCGGTATTGGAAAATACAACGGAGGAGGGATGATTCAGATGCCCGATGCCGTGGCCGACGACGGCTTGCTGGATGTGACGCTGATCCGAAAGATGTCTAAACTGCGCATTGTTTCCAAGTTTATGTCGCTGTATAACGGAAAGATCTATTGAATACCTAAAGTTTCCCATCACCGGGGACGAAAAATACATGTGGAATCCTTTCCGGAATCGGCCATCGAAGTAGATGGCGAAGCGCTGGGGTATTCTCCGTTCGAATTCGAAGTGATAGACCGGGCCATCCGGGTTATCGTTTCCGAAAAGTTTCTGCAGGAAGAGCTCAAAAAGCATTAATTCACGCACCAAATTCATGAAAAAAGTAATTCACACCGACCATGCTCCTAAGGCAGTCGGTCCATACAGTTAGGCGATAGAGGCCAACGGCACCTTGTACATTTCCGGCCAACTGCCGATAGATCCCGCCACAGGCCTAACTCCGGAATCAATTGAAGAACAAACCGAACAGGCGCTCCGAAATACGGGAGCGATCCTTGAAGCAGCCGGTTTTTCTTATGAAAACGTAGTAAAATCCACCGTTCTTTTAAGCGATATGGATGATTTTGCCGCCATGAACGGAGTCTATTCCCGGTTTTATACCCAGGACATGCCGGCCCGTGTGTGCTATCAGGTAGCTCGGCTGCCCTTTGGAGTAAAGGTCGAAATCGAAACCATCGCCGTAAAATAAAACTACGGAAACCGCCGGCCGTTCCGGCCTAAGCGATTAGAACCGAATTAAAACACAGGAAAGCATTTATGTTTTCTTGTGTTTTTTTCGTTTCTACCATTTGTTTTATTATTTTTGAAAGCTAATTGGATTGGAAATTAAAACAGGAAAAGATATGAAATTGAGAGGCATTGTTCCCCCCATGGTAACTCCTTTACTCGATAACGATACGCTCGATACCAGGGGTGCCGAAAAATTGGTGGAGCATATGATCGAAGGTGGGATTCACGGGCTTTTCATCCTGGGTACCACCGGTGAAGCTCCGAGCCTAAGTTACCCGCTTCGTTACGAGTTTATCGAGCGAGTGTGCCGACAGGTCGACGGCCGTATTCCCGTTTTGGTAGGAATAACGGATACCTCCTTGCAGGAGAGCATCAAAATGGCTGAACACGCGGCTAAATGCGGTGCCTCTGCCGTGGTTTCCGCTCCTCCCTATTACTTTGCACCGGCACAGCAAGAGCTGATCGAGTTCTACACCGAATTGGCGGACCGCCTACCCTTGCCGCTTTACCTGTACAATATGCCGTCGTATGTCAAAGTGATTTTCGAGCCGCAAACCGTCAAAGAACTGGCCAAACACCCGAATATCATCGGCCTGAAAGACAGTTCGGCCAATATGGTTTATTTTCAATCGCTGATCCACCTGGTCAAAGACGATCCTGAATTTTCCTTACTCGTCGGTCCGGAAGAATTAACGGCCGAAAGCGTCATGATGGGTGCTGACGGCGGAGTGAACGGCGGTGCGAATATGTTCCCGAAACTTTATGTGGATCTTTACCACGCAGCCCTCGACTTGGATTACGAACGGGTTCGGGTGCTGCAAGAACAAGTGATGGAAATTAGTTCATCCATTTATAAAGTCGGCAAATACGGTTCGAGTTACCTCAAGGGCGTGAAATGCGTTCTTTCTCTTCTCGGTATTTGCGATGATTTCATGGCTAAACCCTTCCGCAAATTTCAACCCGAGGAACGAGCTAAAGTAAAAGCAATCCTGGATCGGATGGGGATACCGGTAATCAATCCCTGATTCGGCACCGATCCATTCACTTTTAAAATTTCTCCAACGTGGGCGTAACCGTATTAGATCAAATCGTTTTTTTCGTCTTCATCATCGGGGTCGTGGCTTTCGGGTGCTCGTTCTATTTCAAGAGCCGGTCTTCCGACAATTTTACCAAAGGCGGACAATCGATGCCCTCCTGGGTCGTAGGCATGTCGATCTTTGCGACATTTGTCAGTAGCATCAGCTTTTTAGGACTTCCCGGACAGGCGTATGAAAGCAATTGGAATCCTTTTGTATTCAGTTTGTCGATTCCGCTGGCCACCGTACTGGCGGCCTGGGTATTCGTCCCTTTGTATCGGAGCCTGAACAGTGCTTCTGCCTACAATTACCTGGAGGTCCGATTCGGTTACTGGGCC
>JAJQAW010000180.1 GCA_021203585.1 Rikenellaceae bacterium | reverse complement strand
GTCCGAAATTTTTCGGGTCCGGTTTTCCCGCCTTTCCATTGCGGCCACCCGCTTTACCCACGCTCGCGCGCAAACTCAGCGGGCTCCGTATTCGCTGCTGGGGGTGCGGTTGCTGCGTTACGGCCGGGTTACGGTGGATTATCCGAAATCCCGGTTTTATTTCGAACCCTTCGAATCCGGTCCGATCGAACTGGCCGCGACCCAGTGGAATCTGGGAATCAATGTACGGGATCAAGCGTTGGTGGCGGCCGTACTGTGGGATGAACTGACCGAGCAATTGCAACCGGGCGACCGAATTGTATCCATCGATGGACAGGAAATAGGCCAGCGGGATTATTGCACCACCCATTTAAACGGAATCAGGGAACTGGAGGGAAAAGAAACCGCCCGGGTTACGGTCGATTGCCAGGGCACCCTGAAAACCATTCTCATCCATAAGCGCTGACTATGAAGACTTATCTGAAGGGACTGATGGGCTTATTGGCCCTGGGAATACAAACTCTGCCGGGACAAACCCTACAGCGCGGAATCACGGATACCGTGCGGTTCGAAATCGTGGATCACAAGATGATTCTGGAAGCCCGACTCAATGGCCGCTCGGCCCGGTTTATTTTCGATACCGGCGGCCGAAACGTATTGGTTTCCGATACCGTGGCCCATTACGGATTACAGCTTACCGGAAGAGAATCCGTATCGGACGTGAACAGCATCGCCGGGAATTTCAGCCGGGCGGCCGGGGATTCGCTCTCCTTCGGCCAACATTATACGCTGACTCGGCCTGAATTCATCGTGATGCCTCCGAACCGGTTTTTTCAGTCACTCGGGGTGGCGGGCATCCTGGGATGCGAAGCGTTTTCCCAGGCGGCCGTACTGATCGACAAACAGCAAGGACTGCTGATTCTTTCCTACCCCTACCGCCCCCCGGGATTCTCACGTCAGGGCGGAGTGGCGATGCAGGTCAATCGAACTTATCATCCGATATTTTCCGTAACGATGAACGGCACCTCCGTCGATGTACTGTTCGATACCGGAATGAGCGGTTTTCTCAGCTTAGCCGAGACAGATCGACAGCGCCTGCGCTCTTCCGGCATTACAGTCCGCGACCGGGGAGAAGGGTTCATGCATGTGGGAATCGGAGGAATCGACGGGGTTAAACCCGGTCCGATCGAGCGGGTCGAGATCGAGCGGATCCTACTGGGAGAAAAGCTCTTCACCCACACCGGAGCCCTGACCGCACCTCGATCTCTTTCCATTATCAGAATCTCCCTTCTGGATTACGGCCGGATCTTGCTCGATTTGCCCCGATCCCGGTTCTATTTCGTATCCTGGGATGCGGAGCCCTCCGATTTGCGTGAACAGACCCGGGTCTGGAACGTAAAGATTATGCCTGTCAGGGATCATTTTGAAGTGACCGCCGTCATCGGTGCATCCGAAGCCCGTCGTGGGGATACCGTGTGGAAAATCGAAGACACCGACCTGGAGGGATTTCCGCTCGATGAAACGCTGATCATGCGTCTGATGGAGCATATCGAAAAAGACAGGGCGACCCTGCTTATTGGAAAAAACCGGGAGGAAGCCCGGGAAATCGAAATTAAAAAATTATGATGCGACGAATCGGATTAGCTTTGGCCGGTCTTCTGCCCTGATGTACGGGTTGGGGACAAAATCGGTATGAGGAAGAAATTGCGGTCCGGATCGTGGACGGACTGATCGTAGTTCCGGTTACCGTCAATGGAGCGGAATACCCCTTTATTCTCGATCTTTCGGCATCGGCTTCTACCGCCGTCCGTTGGGATTGTGCCCAGCGGATGGGCTTTACCGCTGCCGAGGAAAACCGCGACCATCCTCGCCCGGAGGTAACGGCGCTCGCTTACGGTTCGGTGACCAGACTGGGCGTGGACAACCGGTTGTTCCTGCCCGTCAAAAAGGTGTTCGCCGTGCAGGGGGATCTATTGGAGCAGACGGGTGCGGCCGGTATTCTGGGAGCGGACGTTTTTCCGGAACAAGTACTGTCCATCGACCGCCGCAACCGGTCGATCGTAGTTTCCGCTCCCTACAAGCCCGGTTACATCCCTTTGCGCAACCGAACCGAATTGATCGGATTCAACGGATTGACCGTACAAATCGACGGTGCGGATTTCCGGGCGCGGATCGACTTATGGGAACCTCGACTGGTAACAACCGCCGAAGAAATGCCGGCGTTCGAAACCGGAAATCTAACTTTTGCCTGCCAAGAGCTATCGCGGGTTTCCCTGCCGACCATCACTTCCGGCCAGGACGTTGTCCTCGGTTCGGAACTGTTGGATTCCGGGATGCTGTCTCTGGATTTCGGTAGACAGAAGATTTATTTCGAGCCTTATCGTACCCTGAATAAGCCGGCTGCGGTCTTGCAGCCAGAACATCCGGTATCCCGAGAACCGGTACTGGCATTGGATTTAAATACTTTTATCACGCAGATTTTCGACCACCGGCAGAGCCAACAGTGGAATTACCTCAGTGCAAGACCGGCCTTGATCGATTTTTGGGCCGTGTGGTGCGGCCCCTGCAAACAACTCAGTCCGCTCGTCGAACAATTGGCCGAAGAATATGCCGGCCGGGTGGACTTTTATAAACTCGATGTGGACCAGGAGAAGGAAATTGCCCGCTATTTTCAGGCCCATACGTTGCCCCTGTTGCTGTACATTCCGATGCAGGGCGATCCGATTCCGGTCCACGGACTACGCTCCATCGAACAATTACGCCACCAAATCGAAACCTTGCTGTTGGATCCCGAATAACCTTCTTCGCACCGGTTCAATCGTTGGCTCCTTTACGGACCGGTCCTTTTTCTGCCGCACATAAAAAGAACTCTCGACGCCGATTCCCGGCGTCGGGAGTTCGTCCCGGATTTTTACTCATTAATAGGTAATCTCGGTGTTGGCGTCCCTGTAAATCACCGAGCAGGGAAGCCCGCTGCCCGAATAGACCCGTTCTGTGGTCAGATCGGGGTCGGACGTGGTTCCTTCGAAATCATACACCCGCAGTTTCCAGTTACCGCCCGCATCGGAGAGTACCAACAGCAAATTCGGTCCGAAATAAGCATCGTACACATTTTTCAAATACACCACTTTTTCGTTATCGGGCAAAGTGACGATTTGCCGTATATTCTGGTTACCGGAATTGTAGTAGGATACCCGATTGTCCCCGGTGGAGTAATACAGTACCTCATTCGCTCCACCGACGGCCCACACCCCGGCGTTCAGCACCTCCATATCCAGAGGAACCGGTACTTCACTCAGAAAACTGAATAACGAAGAACCGATGTACAACGAATAGATTTTGACAAAATAGGCTTTCTGCTCCGTTTTGTGCCGGAGCAGGGCGAACGAATAATAGGAGAAATACTGTTGCAGCGGTTGGGCGGCCAGATAAATCAGATCGTATTCACTGTAGGTAGCATCGGTAAAAGCTTCCTTCGTCCCGCTGTTGTATCCCATAAACCGGCCGGTGGCCTCATCAAAGGTGATAAATCCCTGCAAGCCGTTGATCAGATACTTGGAATACAGGTAATCCCGGTTGGGATAAGGATACCCGAATTTTCCGATGTTATAGTTACCGGTCGACATCTGACAAGCCGTATTATCGTTGATCAGTATGAATCCGATCGTCGATGCGGCAATGTTTTCCGGTTTTTTGACCGCCGGTGTCTCCATGAACAGCGTCTCGAAATTGGCCAGTTCGGTCAGGGTAACCCCGTGGAATATCCGTACATCCTGGTCGCTCAGTACCACATAAGCAGGTTCTCCGGCATACTGGATGATCTCGCCGTCTTCCTCTTCCTGCTGGTAGCTGTAGCCGATGGAGAAATAACTCGCCCCTACGAATTGACCGGGAAGGCTCTCCCCGTTGACTTGTGCAAACACATTTTCATTCACCTGTCCGTAGCGATCGATAAAGTCCGCATCCGTCACGCCATTTTCGGTTTTGTGTACGTAATAACCGACCCCGAACAAACTGGAAACACTCAGCGAGGTGCTTTGGTAAACCGAGGTACCGTATTGTCGATCGGTCACCTGAAAAACCAGCGTATACAAATCCGCGCCCAACTGGACCGTGTAGTCCAATCTTCTTTCATGGGAGAGCGTATCGATCGGAGCCCGCGCAATCATGGCCGGAAAAGCGTACCACAAATAGTCGTACCGGGATTCATCTCCCTCGATTCGGGGATCGATCACCAACTGCTCCCAGGTCATGACTTCATAATTTTCATCCAGTTCCGAAAGGATAACGGCCGATAACTCCGTCGGATCCTAATAGGTGTAATTTCCTTTGTCTTCCACGCAACCGGACAGCAACAGCAGTCCCCAAAGGGCGGGAAAAAAGTATGTTGTTTTCATGTTTTTACTGGTTTTAAGGGAATGCGACCCGGGTTATTCCATCGTTTTCATACAACGGGCCATGTTCGGCTACATACTATTCCAAGCTCATCCGGGCTTTCCGGTTGTAGTATTG
>JAJQAW010000363.1:922-4494 GCA_021203585.1 Rikenellaceae bacterium | reverse complement strand
GCCATGGACATTACGCTTACTAAACTTTCCGGAAAAACCCGCGACGAACACGACTTATTGAGAGAAATGAAAATTCCGGACGAATATTATTTCGGCATTCAGACGATGCGGGCCCTGGAGAATTTCAATATCAGCCGGGTACGCTTGTATTTTTTCCCGGAATTTATTAAAGCGCTCGCCGAAGTTAATGAAGCGGCGGCCCTGGCCAACCGGGATCTCGGACTGCTGGATCCGCAGATCGCCCAAGCCATCATCGAAGCATGCCGGGAAATCAAAACCGGGAAATTCAACAATCAGTTTGTGGTGGATATGGTTCAAGGGGGCGCCGGTACGTCGACCAATATGAACGCCAACGAAGTGATCGCCAACCGGGCGCTCGAATTGTTGGGACACCACAAGGGCGAGTATCAATATTGCCATCCGAACAACCATGTCAACCTGTCGCAATCTACCAACGACGCATATCCTACCGCCATTAAGATCGCCCTGATCCGGAGCATCGAAAAACTCATCATCTCGTTAAAATGGCTCATCGAATCGTTCCACAAGAAAGGAAAAGAATTCGCTCACGTGATTAAAATGGGCCGTACCCAATTACAGGATGCCGTACCGATGACCCTCGGACAGGAATTCGAAGCTTATTCGGCCAATCTCAAAGAGGAAATCGACCGGTTGGAATCCAATATGAAACTCTTCTTGGAAATCAATATGGGAGCCACGGCAATCGGAACGGGGATCAACGCCGACCCGGATTACGCCCCGTTGTGTACGAAATACCTGCGGGAGATTACCGGCATTCCATTGGAAAAGGCTACCAATATGATCGAAGCTACCAGCGATACAGGCGCCTTTATCATGAACTCTTCGGCCCAAAAAAGGCTCGCGGTGAAATTATCGAAAATCTGCAACGATTTGCGGTTGCTTTCTTCCGGGCCCCGTTGCGGACTCAACGAAATCAATCTGCCGCCCATGCAGCCGGGTTCCTCCATCATGCCGGGCAAAGTCAATCCGGTGATTCCGGAGGTGGTGAATCAGATCGCTTTTCGGGTAATCGGCAACGATTTGACCGTTACCATCGCCGCCGAAGCCGGACAGTTGGAACTGAACGTGATGGAGCCCATCATCGTACACTGTCTGTTCGAGAGCATCGATATGCTGGTAAACGGTATGAACACCCTACGCGAAAAATGCATCGTAGGCATTACGGCCAACGAGGAAGTTTGCCGCAACATGGCATACAACAGCATCGGTCTGATTACCGCCCTGAATCCTTATCTGGGATATGAAACCTCCACCGAACTGGCCAAAGACGCCTTAAAAACCGGAAAAGGAATTTACGAATTGGTATTGGAAAAGAAATTAATGAGTCAGGAAGAGCTGGACGACGTGTTGCGGCCGGAGAATATGGTCAAACCGCGCAAGGCTTACGGTAAAGGAAAAAACAACCTGACGTATAAATAACCGGATCCGAGCGGCACGCATCGGAACGGTTAATCGAAAATTCACAAGGAGGCGGTCATCCCTGTTTCAATATCGGAACCGGGGTGACCGTCGCCATGGATGACGGTCCGATCATTGATACGGGCTATTCCTTATAGGGGAAAAGAGTATTTTACTCCTTCGGACAGGTCACACTTGCCGTTGAAAATCTTCGAAATTTACCCTATCTTTGCAGTAGTATAATAAAATTTTATGCGCCTATGAAATAACGGTTAAACGTACTATCAATATATTGTCAAAATTTGACAGGAGTAGATCACAAACTCGACACCACACGAATCTCCGTAATCTCAAACTCCGTGTCAAGTTCACGCTATGCGTGGGCTTGAGCGGATTGGGATCGGGGAGATGTGGTGTCGAGCCGGTGATCTGAACGCTCAAGTTCCACGTTTTTTTATGTTGAAAAATGATATAACTTTGTATTTGGAATACGATACTTTATAGTATCAGTATAACATAGGTCAACAACCTAATTACTGTACTCGAAATTAAGGACCCGCTCAAGCGGAAGTAAAGTAAAGGTAATTGAGTTGCCAGTCCTTGTTATACCCTGATCTCTACGATCAGGGTTAACTTGGACGCTGGGCAATTTCTTTTACTTGGGCCGTCCTTAAGCCTCGAGACAGAAATTGTTTCGGCGTCCTTTTTTATTGGGGATGTTCCGAAGATCGATCATCCATTAAAAATTCCGTCCTTCATGAGAATCTACTACTTATCCCAAATAAACACACCGACAGTTCAACTTTCGCTTCCCAAGATTTATTTCCGATTTGCCCTTATGCTTTACGCTATACCTATTCAGGCGGAAAGATATGTATCCGATACTGCTCAACTAAAAATTTATTCCCATGAAAATGACTGGGAAAGACTACACAAAGTCATAAAGTGGGCGGGGAAATCGACGAATTCATTCGTATTGGGTATCGGACTACCCCGATCGGAAAATCTGTATCAGATCAAAAAAGGAAATCACGGGATCAGCAAACAGTTGGCCGAGACAATTATCTCAAAATACCCGGATATCTGCAAACCGTGGCTACTGACCGGGGAAGGTGAAATGTTGAGGAATCAAAATCTCGAAGAAATCCAAAAAACCGTTGCTCTGCCCTATCTGGATAACGAATAGAAAGTCGAACACTTTCCGTTAAAATTCGCCGAAGGGGCGGAATATGTTTTCGTTCATAAAAACCGGTCGATGCTCCCCTTGATCGATGCAGGCACGATGTATCTGCTGAGAGAAGCGGATAAAAGTAAAATTATCGGAGGAAATATTTACTTATTAACCTTTGATAATCAAACCGTACTGAGGATTGTCCGCACGAAACTCGGCGGTGCGACTCTCGTTCTGGAGCCAATTAATAAAAAGCAATACGATGAAATCGAAATCCAGACCGCAACAGTAACGGATTGTTATGAAGTGACGGCATTGTTCACCCGGTTTAGCTAAGACCCTAAGTCCGGTACATGGTTAAGTACTGGAAATAATGAAATCCCAAAGCGGCAAAGCCGCTCTTCGGCGCTTTGGAATTCAGAGTTTGCTTGGTATCCTTGCAAGTATATAGGGGGTTGTAATCGTTGCAGTCTGTTGAAGATTGATTAGAAATTTATTGATAAAAATCGCCCTTGCTGTATGACAAGGGTGATTTTCTAATTGAGATCCGTTTTATTCCTCTTTCAGGGCGGCGTGGGCGGATGCCAGACGGGCAATCGGTACCCGGAACGGCGAACAGGATACGTAATTTAATCCGGCGTAATGGCAGAATTCTACCGAGGACGGTTCCCCGCCGTGTTCGCCGCAAATCCCGCATTTCAGGTTTTCACGGGTCGTCCGGCCTTTGAATACCGCTTCGCGAACCAACTGCCCTACCCCTTCGGTATCGAGTACCTGGAACGGATCGTGCTTCAACAAACCCTTGTCAATGTATTCAGGCAGGAATTTCGAAACGTCGTCACGGGAGAAACCGAGCGTCATCTGCGTCAAGTCGTTCGTTCCGAATGAGAAAAATTCGGCGTATTTGGCGATCTCGTCCGCCGTTACGGCGGCGCGCGGAACCTCGATCATTGTACCGACC
>JAJQAW010000363.1:0-912 GCA_021203585.1 Rikenellaceae bacterium | reverse complement strand
GTACCGACCATGTACTCGATGATTTTGTTGCGTTCGGCGAACACGACCTGCGCGGTCGCGTCGATCACGGCTTTCTGGTATTTCAACTCCTTTTTGTTTCCTACCAAAGGAACCATGATTTCCACATGCACCGGAATGCCTTTGTCCTGTACATTGATAGCGGCTTCGATGATCGCCCGTGCCTGCATTTCCGTGATTTCGGGATAGGTGTTTCCCAAACGGTATCCCCGGTGGCCGAGCATCGGGTTGGACTCCATCAACGATTCGACTTTGTTTTTGATCGTTTCAAAGGTTACGTCCATATCTGTGGCCAGTTCTCGCATCTCTTTTTCGAAATGCGGGACAAATTCGTGCAGCGGCGGATCGAGCAACCGTACCGTTACCGGATAGCCGTTCATTGTTTCGAACAGGCCCTCGAAGTCTTCCCGTTGAATCGGCAACAGTTTGTCGAGCGCTTTGCGGCGTCCCGTTTCGTCGTCGGCCAGGATCATTTCACGTACGATCTTGATCCGGTCGCCTTCGAAGAACATGTGTTCCGTCCGACACAGACCGATCCCCTGCGCACCGAAGCTCATTGCCACTTTGGCATCGCGCGGCACATCGGCATTGGCGCGGACTTTCATATGGGCGAATTTGCTGGTCAGTTCCATCAACTCACCGAAATCACCCGACAGTTCGGCATCCTTCGTAGCCACTTTGCCTTCGTAGATGGTACCGGTCGAACCGTCCAGCGAAATCCAGTCGCCCTCGTTATACACGTTACCGCCGATGGTCATCGTGCGGGATTTGTAGTCGATCAGCACTTCGCCGGCACCGGACACACAGCATTTTCCCATACCACGGGCCACTACGGCCGCGTGGGAGGTCATCCCTCCGCGGGCGGTCAGAATACCCTCGGCTACGGTCATGCCC
>JAJQAW010000366.1 GCA_021203585.1 Rikenellaceae bacterium | reverse complement strand
ATCTATGATTTAGTTTTCGAAAAGCACCTGATAAAGACGGTGATAATTTGGCTTTTCATATCGGAGCCGGGTGTCGGGTTAGTAAGTAAAATCTTACTTACATTTCATTCGTTTTGACACCCGAAAATTTAACCCCGGATATCCCTTTTTCAACCTGGACTCCTAACCGGGTATCTGCCGATAGTTCGAGCCTGAAATCTTCCAGGCAGCGGTATTGCCAACGGAAAAAACGGTTCAGAGCCGGTTCGTTGGACGGAGTGATCCGGAAGGAATGGCCCAGCACATGCAGAAAGTCACGCTCGCCTAGATCCCCAGGAATTCTAACAGAGATGAAGGTTTCGTAGCCATGAAGCGGAGAATCGGCGGGGAGTTTCCCCAAAGCCGTCGGCGTGGTATAGTAAAAGGCAATCGGATCGCCGGCTTTTGTTCGTATGCAGTCGGCGTGTAAACGACCGAGCGCCTTCTCCAGTTCGATAAATCCTGCCATCAGTGTTTTGCGGTCGATCCATCCGGCATCGTGCAGACTCCGGATCCGTTCTCCACTGAACAGGATCATATCCCGATGAAGAACGGTGCGGACTAAGCACAACTCGGAGACTACCCGGCTATATTCTCCGGATAACTTCCTGCAAAGAACCGAATCATGTGGATGATCGACGGCTTTTCGAATATACCTACCCGGTGAGATTTTGCCGGAATGGAAGAAACCGTACAGATTCGGAAATTCCCACAGGTAATTCCAGGGAAGGGTCGGTGTATAACAATCCAATATGGTTTTTGACTTTACCGGGTGTGTCAACCGATCGATTCCGGACAATACCTCGAGCCAAACGGCTGCCATCCGTTCGGCAGACCCGTCGTGGTGCTCGGCCGGTATTGTTGCCGAATGGTTTGAAATAGAGCCTTTTGGGATCATAATAAGGGTTTTTATCGGTCAATATAGGATGAATCCACTCCTTCTTTCGTATTGTTTTTGGGGTGATTTTTCTGCTTGGCTCCGGAATAGGATCCGGAACTGCCTTAGTCGGTATCACCGTTTCACAAATATATCTTGTAGATCAGGAGCGGGTGTTATCGCTCCATTAACTAAAATTTATAAAAGCCGGCCCTCTTTTCGCGAATTATTTCCCGAATTTGGAAAACGGAGCGAATTCCTTTCGCAGGTAAGTTTACACCGCCCGGCGAAAAGTTTTCACACCGTGAATAAACAAGCTACCGATCGCTTCATCTTTAATTCCCAGGAAGGTTGATCATACCTATTCCGGGCATTAAAAACTTCATTTATTCCTAATTAGGGTTTTTGCTTTTTATTGGATAATTTCGCCCGAGTGCGTACAAAGAGCTTGGTATTCCCGTATACGATACCATAAGTCCTACCGAGCGGCAAGCGGCAAAAATACTCGATTTTGAAACCACGCAATATCTGAAAAGAATACCCATGGACCGAATCGCGCTGGCCGGAGAACTGAAAGCATTGCTAAAAAATAAGTTCCCGGGAAATTACAATTTTACACCTTTATTGGCTTCTCTGCTGGGAATCCATGAGAAAACGGTACTTACCAAATTAAGGGGAGCAACGCCGTTTACGTTCGAGGAAGTGTACAAGATCGCCGATGAACTGGATATACCGGTGAGCGAAATTTTCAACAAAACCGAACGGGAAGAAAAGCACCCCATGGAGATTTACATCAACCATTTTTCCATTCATGGTGAAAACCCGAAAGTGCTCCGTCAAACCCTGAATACTTACCGCTTGGCCGTTTCCTCGCCCAATTCAAAATATTTCGTGGCTACCAATACCCTGCCCGATCTGGTTTTCGCCAACCATGAACAAATCGGCCGGTTTAATTATATGAAATGGCTCTATTTTAACCGAGGCAAAGAAGCCACGATTTTTTCGAAAATCGAGCTAAGCCGGGAAAACCGCGAAGCCTAATCGGAATATCTAGAAATCTTCAAGCAATTCAAACGGTCGATTTTTATCCTTCACGCCGATACGATGCGTTTCATCTCGGAAGAAATCGCCTTCTTCTATCACATGAACATGATTACCCGACCGGAAGCCGATTTATTGATCGAAGAATACGAGCAGGTCATCAGTAAACTGGAGGAAATATGCCGGAAGGGGCTTCACTATTCCGAAGAGGGAGAAATTCATGTTTTTTTCACCCATATTTTGCTTTCCAACGATGTCACCCTCATCGAGAGCGACGAGTTGAATCTGGCCATCCTGTATGCTTATTTCCACAATCCGGTCGTCAATAAAGATATCCGCACGTTTCAGATCATCCGTCAGTGGTGCTACTGTTGGCTCCAGTCGGCCAATATCGTTAGCATCAGTGACCCTTTGCGGCGGAACGAGTTTTTTAAAAGACAACGGGACTACCTGGCCGCTTTGAAGGAGAGATTGGACTGATTCCGAACAAATCCGCTCTCCCTCCGAACAAAGAATTTTCCATGGAATCGTGCGGTCCCCTCCCGGGAGAATAGATCCGTCATTGGGTGGAGCCGGCCTGTACGGAAGGTACCGTTACGGTTTTATTATGGACAGCTTTATGGAAGTTTATCGATGGTTCGTCCGTGCTGCAAAAGCCCTGTAAAAACAATCTCCTGTTAATCATACGACTAACAGGAGATTTGCGTACCTGGAGCGGGAATCGAACCCGCACGGCCGTAATGGCCACAGGATTTTAAGTCCGGCGTGTCTACCTATTCCACCATCCAGGCAACCCTGTATCCGAAAATTCCATGCAATTGTATTCGGACGCACAAAAATACATCTTTTTTTTCGGAAACCAAATCTATGAAGTATATCGCAGAATTCTTAGACTTTCTCTCGCTCTTTCACCGCTAACGTTTTCGCTTAAAGTAATTTCGAACCCGCAAATCAAACCTCCGACTGGATCGATCGGTTCGAAAAAAAACAAAAGCATACGAAGATTTCGGTTGCGATGAACTAGTATTCAAGAATTTGCTATGCTATCTTGGATGTGGGAAATACTATTTTACATTGCCTATTCGTTTGAGATGGGAGAGAAATAGGGGGATAGGAATCTCCGCCGAATTTGATTAATTTTGAACCGCAAATAGCGTGGGGGCTCTGCCGCTGCCCATTCCATCGGGGAGAGGAAAGTCCGGGCAACACAGAGCGCCGTTCTTCCTAACGGGAAGATGTTCGTGAGGACATAGTAACGTAACAGAAAATGACCGCCTTCGGAAAGAGAATCTTTTTTGGTTTTTTATCGGATAGGTAAGGGTGAAAAGGTGGGGTAAAAGCCCACCGGCGGATATGGTGACATATCCGGCCGTACGTCTAACGGGTTGCAAGACCATGTATACCGGCACATGAGGGTGGCTCGCTCTCTGCCGGGGGGTAGGTTGCTGATGATCTGCCGGGGTGACCCGCAGGCTAGATAAATGGCAGAGACTTTTGGCTTCGGTCAAATAGTACAGAACCCGGCTTATACCCCGCGCTATTAACATTAAGAAGGAGGACCTTGCGATCCTCCTTCTTTTATTTGCCGTTTATTGAATCATCCAATAAAAACCATCATGGCTCCGTATCCGTATTCTTTAAAAGAGGCATCTTGGTAGCGAATTTTAGGAAATTTAGCGGCCAGGAGTTTTTTCATTTCATGTTTCAACTTGCCGCTTCCTACGCCGTGAATGAATACCAACCGTTGGCGACGGTTACTGTGAAGAGCCAAATCCAGGGCAATCTCGAAGCGCGCCAATTGCGCCTGGATGATTTCACCGTTACTTAGTCCCGTAGTGTTGTCCAGTATCGCATCGGCATGCAGGTCTATAATTTCCGGTTCATGGTCGAGGCGTTGTTGGCTTGTGGCGTTTTTGGGGGATGATTTAACTGGGGTTGCCGGCTTTTCAATTTTTAAATTTTCTTCCAAGGCTTCCCGAGCTTGCTGCAGTTGGAGAATTTCTTCTTTATCGGTAGCCAGGGTAAAAACCACTGCCGGTTGATCGAAGAATTCATTTTCAAGAAAGCTTCCCCGGCGTACAAATTTTAACGGAGAAATTTCCAACGTAAAATCCTCGGCGGGAGCCGGAACATAGTTAGCCGGTTTAAAGAGAATTAGATTGATTTTCAGTTTGCCGATCCGGTTCAATTCTTCCCTACGGTAGGTTTTAATCGATCTTTTAGTATCTTCTTCCAGTTCCCCGTAGGAAATCGTTTTCACATAATTTCCCGCTCCCCATTGAGAAACAGTAAAAAATAGCCGGTAAGAACTGTCGTTGACCAGGTAACATTCCAGGGTTGCCGATTCTTCCGGTTTCTGACTATCTTGCGGAACAAAAAAGAGCTTGATATAGTAATCGGTGAGCTCTACCGGAGCAGGGGCGGCCTTAGCCTGCTGTTCTTGTTGCTCGATCGCGGTGTCATTGAGGAGTGCTTGCCGTTTGAGGTAATTTTGACGGATGGCGACCAAATCGGTCAAATCGTCTTCTTCGTCTTCAAAGTCTTCAACCAGGGAAATCTTTCCGTA
>JAJQAW010000350.1:1122-4519 GCA_021203585.1 Rikenellaceae bacterium | reverse complement strand
GTGTGATCTTCGGCCGGATTCCCGGAGCCGCTACGATCCGAAGGCCTTTGATGAGGGTCATGCCGGCCATCTCGTAAGAGCTTCCGGCCTCGAGGTAGTAGGTCGTTCCTTCGGGTATTTCGAGATCCGTATCGTTCTGGAGGATGAGCGCCCGCAGATCGTCGTCCGGGCCTACCTGGATTGCTCCGGCCGATGGGCCGGCCGTGCGGAAGGTCACTTCGTTGTAGGGCCTATCGTAAAATCCTTTGGAAGTGTCGTAAATGTTTACGCGGTAGGCTGTATTCTTCTCCAGTCCGGTAATTTTCGCGCCTCCTTCGGCGATTTCCGCCGAGGTCAGATACCGGCCTACCTCCGCTGCCGCAGAGGCCGCGTCTATGGGGGATAGGCCGATGCTGTCCACCGGATTTTCGGGATCGATGTTCCAGGTCAGGTACACCTCTTCTTCGAAAATATTGGTTTTATTGACCGAGTGCAGGATGATCGCGGTAGTCCGGATGCCGGTCTCTTCGTTAAAAGTTATCCAGGGCGAGGAGTTGGCCGAGACGGCCGCATTGGCCCTCAGCCGGAAATAGACCCGGGTGGCATAAGAAAGCTCGGTCAGGGTAACCACCGTGTGGTGGATATCTTCCGAGAAAATCGGATCGGACAGATCTGCCGAATAGGAGGCTTCCAGGGTATAGCTGACCGCATCGTGGATATCGTACCAGCCTATGGTAATGTTATTTTTAGTAATGATCGCTTCGATCAACCGCGGACGGAATAATTGATCGACCTCCAGCCGATCCTCGGTGCAGCGGATAAAGAGCACGGGAAGGAGCAGTACCGCCAACCACGCTCGTTTTATATGGATTTTTGGCTTCATAATTCAATGTTTTTTGATGGGAATCCGTAAACTTTCGGGAGGATGCCTTATTGAAATCCGTAATAATTGACCAGTTCCCCGCGGTGGTCGTTAATGGCCTGAGCGGGATAAGGAATCAGGTAGCGCAGAGGCGGTAAGTTTTCCGGGTCCATCAGATGTACCGTTTCCTTGGTGATGAATCCGCGGAAAGCCGCTTCCAACGAGGCATTCAACGTAATATTTCCATCCTCGTCCGCCGTACCGAAACTTCTTCCGAAAGAAGAAGCCGTATATCCTACCGGGGTAACGGGCTCCTTGGGGTTGATGCCGGTCACCTCCACAACGGTTCGGGAGGGATGCTCCGGATCGGGCACAGTCCGGTGGTAGATGTATTCCGGGAACCAGGAATACCGGTTGCTTCCGTGGCCGAAGGCATCTGCGGTAATGCCGGTTACATCCAGATAGAGGTTGTACATCGTTTTGCTGTGCAGGTTCCAGCGGGCCAGATCGAAACGCCGGTGCCCTTCTCCGCCGAATTCCCAGGCGCGTTCCTGTACGATCATATCGAAGAACTCCTCTTTCGAGCGGCGGCTTTCCACGTAATCATCCACTTTTTCGGCCCAATCCTCCGGGGCGAACGCCCGGCGGCGGACCCGCTTGACGGCTTCGATCGCCTCGGGAGTCGGCCCGCCGTGGTTCTCGTTGGCCACTTCGGCGTACATCAACAGTACGTCGGCAAATCGCATGATGGTATTGTTTACGCCGGTCGATTTGGTCGTATTGGGTCCCATCGGTGTGCGCATGTAAATTTTACACCATTTGCCGCAGTTGATCCGGGTGTTGTAATAGGGAGCTAAAAATACCTGATTGAGCTAATTGTCGTACGAATAAACGGCACAAGTCATATCCCGCCGCAAATCCTACGGATCGAAAGAGACCAGATAAGTACAGGCCAGATAGAGGTTGCCTCCGGTGGCCAGCCCATGCTCGTTAATTCCTCCGCTGGACATGAGTATGCCGATCGAGTAGGCGAATTCACTGGCCATGCTCTTGAGCAGCGGCAGATCGAAAACGATATCGTCGCCCGACGGCGCGTTCCAGTTGCACTCTTCGATCCAGAGATCGCGGAAGCTCAACTTCAGGTCGTGATGCCCTTCGTCGATTACTTTCCAGGCATATTCTTCGGCAATTTGGTAGTAGTCCTGCCAATCCTCTGCGCGGTCCATAAACCCGACAGCCGAAGGGTCGGATTTATCCGGACGCAGGGTCCAGCCGCCGCGATGCAGCGCCATGCGGGCGATCAAACCTTGGCAAAACTCCCGGTTTCCCCGTTCCACTCCGCTGGGCAAATCCGAGGAGTATTTCATTAGCGGTTCTACCGAGATCAAATCTTCGATCAGGTAAGTCAGAATCTCGTTGCGGTCGGTCGCCCCGACGGCGAAGGAATCCGCGCTGTTCGATTCGGACAGGGTAAAGGGAATGTCGCCCCACAGCCGGATCATATCCAGGTAAAGCCACGCCCGCAAGGTTTTGGCCTCTCCGTACATGTGGGTCACATTGGTCGGCCCATTATCCACCTGTTCCAGAAATAAATCCGAGTTCTCGATCCCCTTCACGCAGGTATTGGCACGGTCGATCGCCGTATAGAGGGCATTCCAACTCGCATTGATCATCGAACTGTTGGACATCGATTCGAAGCTGGCAAAACTATTGCCGGCCGTACTGGGCGGCGTGGATCCGGACTTGAATTCCACATCCGTATTGGACACATACATACAGGCCATGGCCTGCGAGTAGGTCTGATCCATGCACAGCGGAGCATAAATGCCGGCGATGGCGTTGAATATCTCTTCTTCTTTGGAGAAGACGTAATCGTTTTCAAATTTGGAGGGTGAATCCACCTTCAGGTAATCCGAACAGGAGACCATCACGGAGGTGAGCACCACTCCTCCAATTTTAACTATTCGTTTCATGAGTTCAGTTTTTTCGTTTGATTAAAAGGTGATATTCACACCGAAGGTATACGTGGAAGCCCGCGGGAAGGAGTTGTCGTCCACGCCCGGGGTCAACCCTTTCTGTACGTTTACCTCGGGGTCATAACCCGAATATTTGGTCCATAGGTGCAAGTTATAGCCCGTGGCGTAAAAACGAAGGCGGTTCATGCCGATTTTACGGGAAAGTTTGGCGGGCAGCGTATAACCGATCTGCACGTTATTCAGGCGCAGGAAAGAACCGTCTTTGATGATGTAAGACATGGCCACCTGCCGGGTTATGGAAATGGGGTTGTAAATCGTCGCCTTTTCGTTGAATTGGGCCAACAGAATCGGGTCGGTGCGCAGGTCGTTCCCCATATTGTCGAAATAGCGGAACCGCTTGTCCGAACTAAATTCCCTCGATAGGTTGCTCGAATTGTTGCGCGACCAGGAGGAGAAGCGCATTTTCATGGCATTGTACACGTCGAAGCCGTACATAAAGTTAAAGACGACGGTGAAGTCGAAATTCTTCCAGTTGCCGGTTACCCCGAAACCGCCGGAGAATTTGGGTGTGGTATTGCCG
>JAJQAW010000350.1:0-1112 GCA_021203585.1 Rikenellaceae bacterium | reverse complement strand
GCAGTTCTGCCAGTTCCTCGCGGCTGCAGATGAGCGGATTTTCTTCGTCGCTGGGAGCGATTTCCGGAATTTTGCATTCCCCGGGCGGGGCGTACCCGAGAGCGGCGTCGAATCGACCACTCCTTTTTTTCAGGGTATAGTTCGTGGTACCCGGTTCGTGGTGGAAATCGTTGACCGTGTAGAAACCGTCGTACACATAACCGTAAATAATTCCCATACTCTTGCCCACTTCCAGCCGGTAGTCCTCCCAGCCGGCCAGATCGGACAACGAGACCCAATTCGAAGCCAGCGTCCACATATCCTCTCCCGAGGCCAGTTTGTCGACTTTAAACTGGTTGCGGCCGATATTGGAATTGAAATTCAGGTTAAAATCGTTCATTTTTACCAGGTGGGAATTCAGCGTGAATTCAATGCCTCGGTTCGAAGTTTGTCCGACATTGCTCAGGATGGTCGAGTAGCCCGAAAATCCGGGAATCTTATTTTCTACCAGCAGGTCTTTGGTCGTATTCCAGTAATATTCCAGCGTACCGTTGATCCGCTCTCCGTATAGTCCGAAATCCAATCCGAGGTTCCGGGTGATGGTGGTTTCCCATTTGATCTTTTCGTTGGCCAGGATCGTTCCGGGGGTGTAATAGTCTTTGGCCGTTTCTCCCCAGCCGGGAGCGTAACTGGTGCTTACGGAATAGACCTTGCGCCAGCGGTCGTCTCCGATCTGGCTGTTGCCCGAAGAGCCGTAACTGGCCCGCAGGCGTAGGTTGGAAATGGTGCGGATATTTTTCAGGAATTCTTCGTTGTGCAAACTCCACGAAAGAGCCGCAGCCGGAAAGTAGGCTCACTGGTTGCCCGGAGCAAACTTGGTGGACCCGTCGGCCCGGAAGGTAGCCGTCAGGAAATACCGGCTGTCGTAATCGTAATTCAGGCTGCCGAAAAAGGAAAGATTCCGGTCGGGTGCGGATTCGGTGGAGGAATGGGTATTCCCGCTGCCTTTTCCGATATTGGCAATGGCCTTCTTGGGTTCGATGTCGGACGGGAAGCCGGTGGTGCGGTAGGTGCCGGTAATGGTTTTGACCGAGGCCATCTCGTGACCGGCCATCACTCGGAAGCGGTGATCT
>JAJQAW010000375.1:996-4540 GCA_021203585.1 Rikenellaceae bacterium | reverse complement strand
TCTTTGCGTTGTTCCTTTGGAACATACATGTTGAAAACACGGAAAGTGTTAGCAAGTTCACGTAATCGAATCTGACAGTTCTTACGGCGGTGAATGAGCAAAGCTTATCCTCGTCATATACTTATGGCGTGGGCTGTTGCTTGTTTACGCAAAGGCTTTGTCAGAGCCCGATTACTAACTCATTGGATATGTGGCGCAATTCTAATCTTTGTAATAAACAAAACCTTCAGCAAGTCATATTTCCAAAGGGCATCATCTACGATAAGGAAAATCAGCTATATCGACCTCTGAAACTAATCCATTGTTCGATGTAATGTGCAATTTTTCAGAAGGTTATAAAAATGAAAAAGAAAAGAGGACTGACAATTCTAACTGTCAATCCTCTGCTGTGCCCAGAACAGGAGTCGAACCTGCACATCGTTACCGATACTCGCCCCTGAAACGAGCGCGTCTACCAATTCCGCCATCTGGGCGTAAGGCACTGTATGTTGTTTTTCCGGTTTCGATCGCCGGGCCTTCGCCCTGCTGTCTCATCCGGGTGGATGATGGGGTTCGAACCCACGACCCCCAGAACCACAATCTGGTGCTCTAACCAACTGAGCTACACCCACCGTGTGGAAACCCTACATCGCTGTGGGATTTCGTTAGCGTTGCAAAAGTACAACTTTATTTGAATTGTGCAAAAAGTTCCGGATTTTTTTTTACTTCTGTAAAATTCGTTACCTTTGTGGGCTGTTTAACAATTTAATACTTTTGCAAAATGCCTAAAATTAAAAGCAACTCCGGAGCCAAAAAGCGTTTTACGCTGACCGGAACCGGCAAAATCAAAAGAAAGCACGCTTTCAAAAGTCACATCCTGACTAAAAAAACAACGAAGCAAAAACGCAACCTGACCTACTCAGGACTGGTGAATCCTTCGGATGAAGCCCGCGTTAAACTGATGTTGGTGAAATAATCAGGTGCGACCGGGGCGGGCACATGCAGGTTCGACTCCTGTTCCGGGCACTAAGTCCGGGAAAATACAGGAAAAAAACCGCAGGCCACCCACAAACAATTCTTTATTTGTAACAACAAAGAGTGATTTAGCCCTAAAGAGCCTGGAAAACGACAGGCCGCTAACCGCTCGTAAAACTTAAAATTATGCCAAGGTCAGTCAATGCAGTAGCATCCAGAGCCAGAAGAAAAAAAGTTTTAAAACTTGCCAAAGGCAACTTCGGGTCGAGAAGCAACGTATGGACCGTTGCGAAAAACACGGTCGAAAAAGGTCTCACGTACGCATACCGCGATCGTAGAAACAAAAAACGGACATTCCGCAGCCTGTGGATCCAGCGTATCAACGCCGGAGCCCGTCTGCACGGAATGACCTATTCACAATTTATGGGTAAAGTTCACGCGGCAGGAATCGAATTGAACCGCAAGGTACTCGCCGACCTGGCCATGAACCACCCGCAAGCATTTGCAAAAGTAGTCGAGAGTGTAAAATAATCGACACCCGTTAACCAGACAAGAAAAAGGCTGTCGGAATCCGACAGCCTTTTCTATTGGCCATTCAGATACTTACCCGCATGCCGGTCAACCTCTTTCACTATAAATCCGGTCCACCAGGCGATCACCGTCCCTTCCGGCGAGATCCATACCTGGTGCGGAATTCCGTTGACTCCGTATGTTAAATTCAATTCCGATTTGCGCGGCGCATGGAGGTTGAGCCACGGAACCGCGAACCGGGTTAGGGCTTCTTTCCATTCTTCGTTTTTTTCGTCATGGCTGATCCCGATAACGGTCAATTTTTCCTCATACCGGATTGCCGCTTCTTTTAACTCGGGAAAAGCTGCCACATAAGGACCACACCAGTTGGACCAAAAATCGAGCAGGATGAATTTTCCGGCATACTCCGACTCGGACTTTCTGCTCGGATTTTTTCTACGGTAAGCATCCGGAAGATTTCCTCTCCTAGATCACTCTTTTTTTGTTCCGGAGTGAGCCGGCCGTATAATTCGAAGACATCGCCTTCTAATCCTCCAGACCACTTATAATTTCGGACAAAATCACTGAGGGCGACCAATTCCTGCAAATAAACTTCCGAAGGTTCAGCTGCCGGAGCAACGAAATATTTTTTTATAGATTTCCCGATGGACACTGTCGATAGCGGATTCCAACCCATCGGCCTTAGCACGCAAGGTAATTTTTCTTTCGGATCTACTCCCCACTGCATTCTTAGATCTACCGGAAAAAAAATGCGGATTTTGATAAATGTTCGGATGTCCCTATTTTCGCGCTTTGAAACTAAAACCGTCTGTATGACCCGAACTTTTATTTTCTTGGTAATCTATTTAGGAGCGCTCTCGTTGACGGCCCAACCGGGCCGCCCCGAAATAAAAGTGGGCGGTACCTTTTTCTTGTACGGCTTTTCCGACAGTTATCGATCGGTGGAGAGCCGAGACGGGTTGTACTCTTTTTACCCGTTGGCTCCCAGACCCGATCCGAACGGAAAAGACCTGCACCGGGCGGGTCAATTCGGCATGAGCGTGTACGCCACACGGCTGCATGTGGAGCTGACGGAATTCACTGTGCTGGATGCGCAGGCACGGTTGCACATAGAGATCGACTTTATGGGTACGGGAAACGACGTGCTGCAACTGTTGCGCCTGCGACACGCCTACTTATACCTACAGGGAGATCGGCAGGAATAGTTGTTCGGACAGACCAATAATGTGGAATATCCGGCCGAGGTGATTTCCGGTTCACTGGGATTCGGCGCCGGATCACCCATCGCCATATTGAGCCGTCCGATTATGATTCGTTACGGACGGAGGCTGGGGGGGAGGTAAGTGGAAAACCTATGCGGCCGTTTCATACCATCACGTACAAGCTTCGGATACATCTAATCCCGAAACAAAAAGCGCCAACCGCAACTCCTCGTTATCCAGCTTCGAGGCGCGCATACAATACGGAGATGCGGAACACCTGTTTTTCGGAATTTCGGGAGGATATAAGCGGATGCGTCCACGGCTGGAAACTGAAAACGGGTATAAGGCCGGTTCCACGATCTCTTCGGCCAGCCTATCCGCATTTCTCCGATGGAATCTCCGGGGACATACGCTGAAAGCACAAGGCTTATACGGGAGTAATTTGTCGCACCTTTCTCTGATCGGGGGTTACGGTAAACGATTAACCGATACCCGAGAAGACTACGATTATACCAACCTGAAGACCTGGAGCCTCTGGGTAGATTTCGAAACCCGTCCCCTTCATTCTTTTCAGGTCGGTGTTTTCGGCGGCTACATGGAAAATCTGGGAGCGATGAAGGCCGTCGATCCGGCCGTGATTTACGCCTGCAATGCCGATCTGCACAGTACGGGAAGAATTTCCCCGCGCATTACCTGGTCCCGGGACAGACTGCTTTTGGGGGTCGAATATTCCCTGTACCAAGCCCGGTGGGGGAAAGAGTTCGACAGCCATTATCGGCCGGTTGAAACCTACCCTATCACCACTAATCACCGGGGAATGATCCTGGTGCGGTACGCTTTTTAAAGACTTATTGTGC
>JAJQAW010000375.1:0-986 GCA_021203585.1 Rikenellaceae bacterium | reverse complement strand
GTCCATGCCCAGGGATCTGGGAACCGGCACAGGCGCAACACCTCCTGAAAGCGTATACGGCACGTCCCCGGAGAGTGTCCGAACCCAAGCGCTAATAAAATTTTCGGATTCCCATAATTTCCCGTACTTCCGCGACCGTACGGTCGGCAGATTCCCGGGCTCTTTCCGCGCCCATCCGTGTCACCCGGACGAGGTAGGCACTGTCGTTGTAAATATCGTTGATCCGTTCGCGGATCGGCGCAATGGTCCGGATGATGTCCTCCGCCAGCTGCTTTTTCAAATCACCGTAGCGGATCTCGCATGCGGCATATTTTTCCTGAAAGAATCGAAGGGTATCCGGCTGTGATACATGTTTCATGATGGTAAAAATGTTCTGAATCGGTTCGCTAACCGGGGCATTCGGTTCGGTAGGACCCGAATCGGTTACTGCCCGCATATCTTTTTTGCCAATCGTATTGTAGGAATCGGCCAGGTATATTCAATTGCCTTCCGACTTACCCATTTTGCTGGTACCGTCCAGACCCGGGATTTTCACCATCTCGCCGGAAGCGATGAAGGGCTGGCTTTCCGGAAAGTATTCCACCCGGTAGAGGTTATTGAAACGGCGGGCGAACTTTCGGGTCATTTCCAGATGCTGTTCCTGGTCTTTGCCCACCGGCACGTAGTCCGCCCGGTGAATCAAAATATCCGCGGCCATCAGAACCGGGTAAGTCAACAAGCCGGCATTGACATTTTCCGCCTGTTTGCGAACTTTGTCTTTGAAGGAAGCCGTCCGCTCCAGTTCGCCGATGTAGGCGTGCATATTAAGCAGCAGGTAAAGTTCCGCGATTTGCGGAACATCGCTTTGAATATAAATGGTAGCCGCCTCCGGGTCCAATCCGGCGGCCAGGTATTCGGCCAGCACGCCGTGGACGTTGGGATGCAGCAATTTCGGGTCGGGATGGGTGGTCAGCGAGTGGTAATCCGCGATGAAAAAGAAACAACGG
>JAJQAW010000360.1:3997-4549 GCA_021203585.1 Rikenellaceae bacterium | reverse complement strand
CCCTCGGGTATACTCACAGTTCGGAGAAATACAAAAGCGTAACTTTATGGAAGATCGATACATACGGGGTCAAAAGCTCTTTCATTTATAGATTTCCGCTCAGCCAAAAATCCAGGGAAAACATGGAATTTCGGCTTACGGTATTCGGTTCGACTTTTCGAAAAGCCAAAGTCGATGGGAAGCGGGTTAAATTCGATGATCGGCAAAACCTTTCTTCCGTAAATTTCACCCTGAGAGTGTCCTTCGGTAAATAAAGAAAATCGGTGGACCGTTGCAGGAGCCCCTATCATTCCTGGCCGTATCCGGTGGGAAGGTGAATCTGTGGTTGCGATTTATCTTCAGTAAATCGGTGGCTCGCTCGGGCAGAGCTTCTACAGTCTTTCTTTTCCGGGATTCAGGGTGTAATCCCACTTCCCATAGCAATACCGCAGAACCGTTAAAATGGGAGCGGGGAACCATGAAAACAGATCCGGAAAACTCCACGATTACCCCACAGTGCGTTTGTATTTGTATCCCGGACCGGGAAACCGAAGGGTTACCAGGATATGGAAA
>JAJQAW010000360.1:1861-3987 GCA_021203585.1 Rikenellaceae bacterium | reverse complement strand
ACTCGAGAATCTTAATCGCGGCGGTAGCGACCGGGGTTCCCGGGCCGAAAATTGCGGCTGCGCCGGATCGATACAGATCTTCGTAATCTTGCGCCGGAATCACTCCGCCCACGATCACGATGATGTCTTCGCGGCCCAGTTTAGCCAGTTCGGCTGCAATTTGCGGTACCAAAGTTTTGTGGCCGGCGGCCAACGAAGATACGCCGACTACGTGTACATCGTTCTCAACCGCTTGCTTGGCCGCTTCCTCCGGGGTTTGGAAAAGCGGACCCATATCCACGTCGAATCCGATGTCGGCGTAACCCGTGGCGACCACTTTTGCCCCGCGGTCGTGTCCGTCCTGTCCCAGTTTTGCCACCATGATACGCGGTTGGCGTCCTTCCTGTTTGGCAAATTGTTCGGCCAGGGCTTTTGCTTTACTAAATTGATCGTTATCTTTCACTTCGGAAGCGTATACGCCGGAAATGGTACGGATCACGGCATTGTAACGGCCTACGACAGCTTCGCAGGCATCGGAAATCTCTCCCAGCGAAGCGCGTACTTTCGCCGCTTCCACCGCCAGTTCCAGCAGGTTGCCTTTTTTCGTTTTTACACATTCGGTAATGGCTGCCAGCGCCGCCTGTACCTGGGCCTCGTCGCGGTTGGCGCGCAGCTGTTGAAGCCGTTGCACCTGTTCTTCGCGAACGGCGGTATTGTCTACGGCCAGGATGTCGATCGGGTCCTCTTTTTCCAGGCGGTATTTGTTGATGCCCACGATAGTATCGTTGCCCGAGTCGATACGGGCCTGCTTGCGGGCCGCCGCCTCTTCGATACGCATTTTGGGAATACCGGTCTCGATGGCCTTGGCCATACCGCCCAGTTTTTCCACCTCTTCGATCAGCGCCCACGCTTTTTCCACGATTTCTTGCGTCAGTTGCTCCACATAATAAGAACCGGCCCACGGATCGACCACCCGGGTGATGTTGGTTTCCTCTTGCAGGTAAATCTGGGTATTTCGGGCGATACGTGCAGAAAAATCGGTCGGAAGGGCAATCGCTTCATCCAGCGCATTGGTGTGCAGCGATTGAGTATGACCGAGTGCCGCACCCATCGCTTCGATTGCAGTACGGGCCACATTGTTGAACGGGTCCTGTTCGGTCAGGGACCAACCGGAAGTCTGCGAGTGGGTCCGAAGGGCCAGCGATTTCGGATTTTTCGGATGAAATGTTTTCACAATTTTGGCCCACAGAAAACGCGCGGCGCGCATCTTAGCGATTTCCATAAAGTGGTTCATCCCGATGGCCCAGAAGAACGACAGGCGAGGGGCGAAGGAGTCGATATCCATGCCCGCGTTGACCCCGGTTCGCAGGTATTCCCAACCGTCGGCCAGCGTATAGGCCAACTCGATATCGGCCGTAGCCCCGGCTTCCTGCATGTGGTAGCCCGATATGGAGATCGAGTTGAATTTCGGCATGTGCTTGGACGTATATTCGAAGATGTCGGCGATGATTTTCATCGAGAATTCCGGCGGGTAGATGTACGTATTACGCACCATGAATTCTTTGAGAATGTCGTTCTGGATGGTTCCGGCCATTTGATCCAGGGTGGCACCCTGTTCCAAACCGGCTACGATGTAAAAAGCCAGGACGGGCAGCACGGCACCGTTCATGGTCATCGATACGGACATCTGGTTGAGCGGAATGCCGTCGAACAGCACTTTCATATCCTCCACCGAGCAGATCGACACGCCGGCCTTCCCGACATCGCCCACCACGCGCGGATGATCTGCGTCGTACCCCCGGTGCGTGGCCAGGTCGAAGGCCACCGAAAGCCCTTTCTGTCCGGAAGCCAGATTTCGACGGTAAAAGGCGTTGGATTCCTGAGCCGTCGAAAAACCGGCATATTGGCGGATGGTCCACGGACGCATCACGTACATCGTACTGTAAGGTCCACGCAGGAACGGTGCGATACCGGCTGCGTAATGAAGGTGTTCCATTCCCTCCAGGTCTTGGGCCGAATAAACACCTTTGACCGGAATTTGTTCGGCGGTCATCCACTCGGGATTCTCGCCGGTGCAAGGGCCGTTGGTCGTGCTCACGCAGTTTTCCCCGGTTGCTCCTTGGTATGTTAAGTCAGAAAATTTTGCT
>JAJQAW010000360.1:0-1851 GCA_021203585.1 Rikenellaceae bacterium | reverse complement strand
CTCTTATCCGCCGCGCCTTTGGTTTCAATATCTGAAAATTTTGCTCTCATTTTTTTCTGGATATTGGGCAGGCAGCTTCAGTCTTCGGGTACGGTTCGGCCGATTTCCGCCTGCTGAATAACAACGGATTTATTGATAGAGATTGATACCGAGTTCCTGCACGTAACCTTTCAGGGTTTCGAGCACATTGGACCGCACGTTGATAAAGTTTTTGATCCCTGCCGCTTCCAGTTCGGCCTGGCATGCCGGTGCACCGGCCACGACGAAAATGGCCTTGCCGTCCAGCAACCGGAAGGCTTCCGGAGCCAGTTCCGCGTACTCGTCGTCCGAAGAACACAGCACCACGATTTCGGCCTGAGCAGCCAGAGCGGCTTCCACCCCCTGGCGGACGGAATCGAAGCGGATATTGTCTATCGGTTCGATCCCGGCGCAGCCGAAGAAATTGCCGGAGAATTGAGCGCGGGCACGGGCCATCCCGAGATTGCCCACCGTCAACATAAAGGCTTTCGGATTTTTGCCGCTTCGGTCCACCGCCAGCCGCAGTTGTTCGAAGTCCATTCCTCCGCGGAACGGTTTGAGCGCTAGCGGATGGCTCTCCCTACAGCCGCAAGAGCAGCCTTCGTTCACTCCCACCGTTGCCGGGGTGATGGCTGCATCCGCTTTTTCCAGGAAATTCGGGTATTGGTTCGTTCCGAGAAGTATTTCCCGACGGGTAGCCAGATTTTTGCGTTTGCTTTCGGCCGATCGGTTAATCTGTTCCTGTACGAATCCGGCTTTGAAAGAGGCGACGTAACCGCCTTTATCTTCCACTTCCCGGAAGAGTTTCCAGGCCTGTTCGGCGATGGAAACGGTCAGGTTTTCAATGTAGTACGATCCGCCCGCCGGATCGACCACCTGGTCGAAATGCGATTCTTCTTTCAAGAGCAGCTGCACATTGCGAGCGATGCGGGATGAAAAATCGGTCGGACTTTCGAACGCATAATCGAACGGCAATACCTCCAATGAATCCACACCCCCGAGGGTGGCGGACATCGCTTCGGTCGTTCCCCGCAGCATGTTTACATAGGGATCGTACACGGTCATATTAAACTCCGAAGTAACCGCGTGGATCCTCATTTTGGAGGAACAGCCGCGCTGCGGATGGTATGGTTGCATGATGTTGGCCCATAACAGACGTGCGGCCCGGAATTTGGCGATTTCCATAAAATAGTTGGCGCTCACCGACAGGTTGAACGTCAACGAAGGGGCGACCTGATCGACGGAAAGTCCTTCTTCCATCAGTTTGACCACGTATTCGTGCCCGACAGCCAGCGCAAAGGCCAACTCCTGTACGATCGTGGCGCCGCTGTTGCCGAAGGCCTGGCCGTTGACGGTTACCAACCGCATGCGTTTGTAGGGATCGGCGTTTTCGATCAACGATTTGATACGCCCGATACAACCGCCGCCCTTTTCGTTGCAGCTCAATTCCAATCCCTTTAGGGTCAATTTTTTAACGATTGGATCGATGTCGAACGAGGCCTTCACCTCTTCCACCGGGAGCCCCTCTTTTTTCACCTTTTCGGTGAACAGTTGGGCCAGTTTCGCATGGTGTTTGCCGGAGAAAGCCAAGGTGATGTACTTGATTTCGATGCCGTTCAACAACGTATCCAGGTCTTGGGCGGTAAACTGCTCGGTTTGAATACAAAATCCCAAAGAGTCCACCCCCTTCATCAGCACCTCCAGGGCCAGGGTGTTGGCTTCTTTGGGATCGTTTACCGTAATGGTCTGGCGTACCTGCCAATAGTTGTCGCACCGAGTTCCGCGCACGTAGGGAAATGCTCCCGGTTTGGCGTCCAGAAAGGGAATGTTCGA
>JAJQAW010000352.1:1629-4578 GCA_021203585.1 Rikenellaceae bacterium | reverse complement strand
TTTGCTCTGCACGCGCCCGTTGAGGTTGAAGTTGCTCCGGAATACCCACCAGCTCTTATACCAGTTCACATAAGCGGTACCGGTATGGCGGCTGATTTTTTCCAGGGGTTTATCGGTATCGTAATCCTTCGTATCCACATAACTGTACCCGAGCCCATAACTGAACCCCGCCGGCAAATATCCGCTTACCGAAACGTCTACCCCGTTTACCCGCGCCTTAGACGAGTTGCGGTACTGGTAGACCTTGTCGAATTGGCCTTCGTATTCGGCCGGAACTTCTGGAAAGGTATACCGGGTAATAATATCCTCGACCCGGTTGTGGTAACCGCTCACCGACACCGACAGGGGAGACCAATGGTATTCGGCTTGCAAGGAAAAATAATCCGAAGATTCCGGTTTAAGCTTCGTATTGGCCAGGTCGATGTAGGAACTGGCTCCAGTGCTTTCGGTGTTGCTGTACAGGTATTTCAGTTCCGGAGCCTTATATCCCGCCGCATAGGTTCCCCGGAAGGTAAACCGGCCGGACAGGTACATGGCCGACAGCTTCGGAGTCAGCCGGGAACCGAACGTTTCGTGATAGACATACCGAACGCCGGGAACCAGCTGGATTTTACCGTCCAGCAATGACATCTCGTCCTGGGCGTAAAAAGAAAGCGTATACACATCCCGCGACCCTCCCTGAATATCTCCGTTACTGTTCAGGTAATCCAGTTGCCACTGCGCGCCGGCCACGATACGGTTCCAATTTCCCGCCCGGAATTCTCCTTTGAGGTGCGTATCGTAGTAGCGTTGCCGTCGCACTTTTTCCTCGTCCCCGACCTCGAACGATCCGCTGGCTTGGGTATAATCCTTGAAGTATTCGAAATTATCCGTGTAAAAATCCAGGTTGACTACACTTCCGGCCCCCAATTCATATTTTATACCGCCTCCGAGGTTATAATCCTGGTAGCGCATATCGTATTTATATTGCGGATCACGGATAAATTTTTTATCGAACAGTTCGCCCTGGACATATAAGCTCATCGCTTTTTGGGTGTCGTATTTGAAACGCTGCGTCAGCACGTCGGAATAAAAACGGTTGACCGCTTTTTTATACGTGTCCGCCAAACCGTCTTTGGTCTCCTCCTGCGAATGAAGCTGCCATCCGTCCGACTGGCTTCGCCGGTAGGCGGTAGCAGAAGAAAATCCGCCCTGATTGATATCCACCGAAACCGCCTGGTCGAACTGTCCGTAGCGGGAATACCGGGTATCCGAGGTGACATATACGGGTTCTTTCCGCTCCTGGGTGATGATATTGATCACCCCCGCGATCGCTTCCGAACCATACAGCGAAGAGGAAGCGCCTTTGACGATCTCGATCCGTCGGATGTTGTTCATATTGATTCGGGCCAGGTCTACGTTGCCGCTAACATCCCCGTACAGCCGCTTACCGTCGACCATCACCAGGATATACCGGTTATTCAGCCCGTTCAGCTGCATGAAAGAGCCCATCGCGTTGGGCGAAAAAGAGAGGGAGGGAACCAGCGCCTCCATGGCATTCTCAAAGGAAGGAAGGTTCACCCGTTTCAGGTCGCGTTCACTGACCACTTCCACCGGGACGGGCGACTGGCGGAGCAGGTGTTCGGTACCGGTGCCGGTCACCACTACTTCGTCGATTTCCCGATGAATTTCATCGTGGATCTCCTGGGCGCAAACCGTCCCTGCGGCCAGGCAAAACAGCCCCGCCCATACATATTTTTTCAACATGAGGTAAATAGATTAAGCTTGATGTTCATACACTTATTTCTGGTCCCGGAAATAGTTAACTATTGATTTTTTGCCTGGCCAGGTTTCCTGACTTACTCCATTTCAGGCGGCCTTCCCATCCGGCGGACCGGACAGTGGCAGAAGAATGCCTGAAATTTGGTACGGAGCTTACAGTAGCGGGCACTGTCCCGGTTTCGCACCGGATTCCCTACGCCTAAGCGGAGCAAAGGTAAACCATATTTTCCGTCTTTCCTTGGTTTCGCCGTATTTTAACGATCAGGGTAAAAGTAGTAGCCGTAGAGTAAATTTTTCATCAGGGTCACCCTCCGTCCGATCGGGTTAGCGGTCAACCGGCTCCGGGTAAGAAAAAAAGACGCAGTAATCCTGTGGAAGCGTACAAGATGCGTGTTCTCAGCTTTATTTCCCGAAAGCCTGGTAACCAAAACGCATTGGCAGGTCTTCTGACTTACTCTACTTAAACGCCTTCCCGTTTTCACAGTGACTGAGATTGTTTAAGCTGTTTAAGAGTTTACAGCAGCGGGTCTGTTCCGGATTCTCACCGGATTCCCTTTTCAGCGAATACTGACAAGCGCAGCATCCGTCACCAATACGGCGGCAAATGTAAGGATTAAAAAATCAAACGGCCAAGAAAATCGGGCGAAATATGTTCTATAGCAGAAAAACAAACCGCATTTCAGCGCGGAACACTATATACAAGCTTCCCGGAACGCATCGGGTCAATTTATCCGGCCGTCCCTGTGATTTTTGAAAAATGTATTACTTTTGTTCCCTGTGCCCGGCCGGTCTTCCGGCTTTTTCCGGCACGGAAAAATCACTAATCCTTTCATCTTCCGACACTCAGGCGCTTCCGATGACTACTCCGAATTCAACCGAACATCAAAAATATCCGGTACACATCGTGTCCCTCGGTCCGGGCGATCCGGATACGGTGACGATAAAATCGCTCCGGATCCTTCGGAATTCGGACTGCATATTCTGTCCCTACACCCAGACCCGGCACGGACGGACCTCCCGCACTGCCGGAATGCTGGCCCAATGGGAAGTTCCGCAAACGGCGATTCTCTCCTTTGAAGTACCCATGTCCCCAGACCGTTCACGCACCATCGAACGGTACCGGGAATTGGCCGCAGAAATCGAAAATCAGGCCCGGAGCGGGAAAAAAGTAGTCCTTACGGTCGAGGG
>JAJQAW010000352.1:0-1619 GCA_021203585.1 Rikenellaceae bacterium | reverse complement strand
CGCCGGGATTTTCTCTTTCTCCCAGTTTATCAGCGACCTGCTGTCCGAAAAGGGTGTTGCGGTGGAGCGGACCGAGGGGATTCCGGCTTTTGTGGCCTGCGCCGCCCGGATGAATCTGCCGCTGATCCTGAAAGACGAGGAACTGCTGGTCACCTCAGGCGATAAATTTTCGCCCGATACCGTGTCCGCTGTGACCGGTGGAAGAACCGTTGTCGTGATGAAACCCTCGCTCAATGAAGCAGGCATCAAAGAAATGATCCGAACCCTTCCCGGCGGTTATGTCCATTATTTCGAGAATATGGGCATGCCCGGTACCGAATACACCACCTCGGACAGAGAAGAAATCCTTCGCCGTCCGTTTCCTTATTTTTCCATATTGATTTTCAGAAAAAGCTGATCCAATGAAATATTTTCCCTATATTTTCTTTTTGGCTCTGCTGTCCGCCGTCGGTTCCGGCTGCGGAAACCGGAACAATCCGGCAAACCAACGGGCGGAAAACGCATCGGACAGTGAAAAAGCGGACATCCGGTACGCGCAAGGATTTGAAGTGAGTCAGGCGGACGGTTTTACGCTGATCGACGTGAAGGACCCTTCCGGCGAATCGGAACTGACCTACAAATACGCATTGATCGAAAAGGGACAAGACAAGAATAAAGTTCCGGCGGGATACGAAGCCATACATGTTCCGGTGCAAAGCGTAATCTGCATGACCTCCCTGCAGCTCTCTAATTTCATTAAACGGGGCGCGCCGGACCGGATCGTGGGCATCAGCAGTACCCGATTCCGATTCAACGAAGCGATCCGTGAACGGCTGGCGGAAAATAAAATGAGCAAGATCGGCATCGAAGGCGAATTCGACAGCGAGCTGGTGATGGCGCTCGATCCGGATATCATCCTCGTTTCACCCTTCAAAAGAGGGGGGTACGAAACGATTCGGAACCTGGATATCCCGCTGATCAGTTTCCTGGGCTACAAAGAAACGACCCCGCTCGGCCAGGCGGAATGGATCAAATTCACGGCCCTGCTGCTGGGGATGGAAGTCGAGGGTAACCGGCTTTTCAAAGAGATCGAAACCCGCTACAACGAGCTGAAATCCAGGAGCGATTCCGTAGCGAACCGCCCCGTCGTGCTGAGCGGCGAACTGCATTCGGGCAACTGGTACGTGGTGGGCGGCAACAGTTACCTGGCCCAACTGTTCCGCGATGCCGGAGCGGATTATTTCCTGCAAAACGACAATGAAAGCGGCGGCTATTACGTGGATTTCGAAACGGTATACTCGCAGGGCGCCGATGCGGATTACTGGCGGGTGGTCAACAGTTTTAACGGCACGTTCGACTACGAAGCCTTTCGTCAGGCCGATGCCCGGTACGCCGATTTCAAGGCCTTCCGGGAGAAAAAAGTCATCTACTGCAACCTGCGTGAAAAACCGTTTTACGAAAATACTCCTGTCGAACCGGAGGTCGTACTGGCCGACCTGATCCATATTTTCCACCCCACTATTCTTCCGGATCATACGCCGGTCTATTACCAACTGCTGGAGCCATGAAACCTCCGGGAATCGCCTTCGCTCTGATCTTTTTTTCGATCCTGCTGCTGGTTTTAATGAACCTGGGACTGG
>JAJQAW010000173.1 GCA_021203585.1 Rikenellaceae bacterium | reverse complement strand
GTAGTGGATCACGATCACTCGAGCCTGTCGGACCGGTTGATCAAAAAAGCGACCGCCTCGGATTATTTCATATTATACGCCAGCTCCGGTTCTTACGACCAGGCGATGGAACTGCTGGAAAAAGGAGATGCCGACATCATTCTGGAAATCCCGCGTCATTTCGAAAGAGACCTGGTGCGGAGCGGCTTTGCCCGAGTATCGATCTCCGCCAATACCGTCAACGGTACCAAGGGATCTCTCGGAAGTTCCTACCTGTCTCAGATCACGGCCAACTTCGGTGCGGAATTGACCCGGGAAAATGGAGCGCAGATGCGGGTTGAAAACCGCGCCGTCCAACTGGAAGTCATCCCCAACATCCGGTATAACCCGACGATGGATTACAAGAAATTCATGGTTCCCGCCTTTATGGTCACGCTTTTGACACTAATCTGCGGGTTCCTGCCCGCGCTGAACATCGTGATGGAAAAGGAAGCGGGAACAATCGAGCAAATCAATGTAACGCCGGTCGGCAAAGTAACCTTTATCCTGGCCAAACTGATTCCCTACTGGATCATGGGCCTGGTGGTGCTGACCCTCAGTTTGATCATCGCCTGGTTGGTATACGGCATTGTACCGGCGGGAAGTCTGGTTTCGATTTATGCCGGATTTGTCGTTTATGTGGTTGCCCTGTCGGGTTTCGGGATCGTGATCTCGAACTATTCCGCCACCATGCAGCAGGCAATGTTCGTGATGTTCTTCTTCATGATGATCTTTATCCTGATGAGCGGACTGTTTACTCCGGTCAGCAGTATGCCGGATTGGGCCCGGAAAATCACCCTGATCAATCCGTTACGGTATTTCATCGAGATTATGCGGAGCATCTTTTTCAAAGCCAGTTCCATATCCGATTTGTGGGTGGATTACACGGTATTGATCGGATTTGCCCTGCTGTCCAACCTGTGGGCCGTGCTGAGTTACAAAAAAACCTCCTGATTCCTTGACCGGTAAAGGCCAGGGCGCTATCCGAAGGGGCTCTGCAGGAGAGAGAATATTCTCCCTGAAGCAAGCCACCGTCTGGGAAGCGAGTCAAAGTCCCGGAAAACAATCGATCGGGCTCCGCACACCGTACCGCAAAAAAAGAATCCTCCGGCTTATGGACAGCCGGAGAATTCTTTGGTTGGGAGGCCCCAGCGGTGCGAATCAATCGGGCCGGGAGGCCAGGTATCGGTCATAATTGCGCCGGTAGGTGTCACCGGCAGCCTGGATATCCCAGTTGTAGGTACCGAGCCATTGCACCAGGATTTCATATTTGGCCCTCCGAGCCTCACTATTGTCCAAATACCGAGCTTTGATGTTTTCGTAGGATTCCATGGCCAGCAGGGTAATCCATCCGGAAAAATCGGAATTGAAATTGCTCGCACCACCGGAATTCACAAACCCGCCGCTGGCGCAAAGTTCGTCGACCAACTGGTAGTATCTATCCCGATCGCTCTCGTAATATTGGTCCCGCAGAGCGGAAACCGCCTCGCCGTTATCGTAGGATTTTCCCGCATTGGAAAAAGCACGGAGTCCTTCGGGCATGTGCTGGGCCGAGGCCAGAGCAAAATTTCTCCATACCTCGTACGCGAGAACGGAATCCTGGCAAAAATGATGCTCGATGTCCTTCACCGGCAGTGCATCTTCCATCTGGTTGGGCCAACACAAAATGAATCGGTTTCGGCCGAGGAGCCGGTAATCGTATTTCCAAAAACTTCCGCCGTAACTTTGGGCAAACCACCATTCGAGTGGAAAAAAGGCGTTAGTGAACTCCGGCGAAATGTGGGAAAAGAAGGTTTGCGCATAGATCAACGCCCCATTCCGATCCTGGTCGTCGATCGGTATGGCATCGTACATATTGGCTCCGTTATCGGTGGCCAGAAACGAATTGTAGATTTCCTGACCATCCTTCATATCCATCCGGATCCACACCCCGTATTGTTCATAAATAGTATGCACCCTCGGATCGTCTCCCGGAAGCGGGCCGAACCGTTCCATACCCAGGTCATCGGAGGGAAAAACGGCCTTTTCATCGTCACATCCGGCGGCCAGCAACGCCAATGCCGCGGCGGACAGTATTCCAATCATACATTTCATAACGGTAACAGTTTATGGATTAACGGGGATTGAGCGGCATATCCGGACTGGCGATCTGCTCGGATAACGGAATCTGCAACAAATACCTCGGATCATTTTCGTAAAGAGTATACAGGTTATTCCGGTAGGAGTGCCGGAGCTCCGGTTTGCCCAGCCGGCGCAGATCGAACCACCGCAACCCTGCCTCGAGCACCGTTTCCAATCTCCTTTCTTCCAGAATGCGGTTGATTACCGCCTCGTTGGTTGCGAATTGTTCCGCTGTCAGTTCTTCGAAAACCGATTCGCGGATGCGGTTTTTGAGCAGCGCATTCAGGTCGGCCACCGCCCGAGCTTTGTTCGGTGCCGAACTGCGCATAAGGGCTTCGGCACGGGTAACATACATTTCGCTCAATTTGAAGGCAATGTGGTAAGTCGGATCGCCCGAATAGGTATACATCTTATAGCAGGTCCGGCCTACCAACGGGTAGTCGTCCGCATCGGAAGGCATGAAATAGCAATAAGCGTAGGCCCGGTAATCCGCCACCGGCATGGATTCGATATCGGTTCGATCGTCGAACGGACCCTGGTAGCGCATGCACAGATCATAGATGGAATAATCCGGTTTATGTTGCCCCTTCCAATAGTAAAAGGCATTGTTGGAAGCCTGGTTTCCCGTAAAAAGCAATACCTCTTTGCGGTAATCCGAAGAGATAAAACCGTAGTAATCGCCGAACACATACTGGTTGCCTTTTTCTTCGGCATCGATGCGCGACTGGAAAATATTCATGTTGAATAAGGTTTTGGCGTCGATCACTTCGGTTGCCGCCTGGATGGTTTTTTCATATTCTCCCATAAAAAGATAGGCACGCGCTTTCAATGCATGCAGGGAATAGTAATCGAAGCGGTAAACTCCTTTGGAGGGTTTGGCTCTGAGGTAATCGGCGGCCGTTTCCAGGTCCCGTACCAATTGATCCCATACAATGCCGACCGTCTGGCGGTCGTTATTGCCGAGGTAGTTGTTTACATCGTCCGCTGCTAAAGCCAGCGGCACTCCCGGTTTATCGAGGTTCTCGGGAGCATACACATCGGCATACAAATTGACCAGGTAAAATAACGAATAAGCCCGCAGGGCATAGGCTTCGCCCAAAATAGTTTCGTATAATTCCTGTTCGGCCAGGGAGGGTTTCAAATCCGGTAAATTTTCGATGATGGTATTGGCATAGAAGATGGACTTATAAAATTGTCCCCACAGCGGATCGTTTTCCTGGCCGCCGGGCTGATGCGTTCCCGCCCATACGAAGAAAGGCTGATAATCAGCAGGAATGGAGGCCTGTTCGGTTTGTTCGTTCAGGTAAACGTCGTCCGTCAGGAAGGCCAGCGGAATAAAAATGTCCGTAGAGGGATAGCCGGCCACCAGCACCGATTCGAAATCCTGAACCGTCTCGGGAATCACTCGGTTGACGGGTTGTATATCCAACATGCCGCAACCGCTCCAAAATATCAGTGCGGCAGATGCCGGTAAAAAGAATCTTTTTTTCATGTGATCTGAATGTTAGAATTGCACGGATACGGATAAAGAATAGCTTCGCGGAAGAGGGAGAAAGGTGTTGTGGAAGGTAATCGCGCTGCCGGCTCCGACGTTGGAAGGCGTATAAGTCATGGACTGGCCCGTAGCCTCCGGATCCTGGCCCTTGAGTTTGCCGGTGTGCCATACGTGCAGGTTATTACCCTGGAGCATGAACTGTAAACTATGAATGCCGAACCGTTTCAGTTTTTCGCTGAACAATTCATACGTCAAGAAGACGTTTTGCAAGCGCACGAAATCACCCCGTACCGTTCGCAGGGTACTGCGGTCGTACATGGTGGAGTTAGCCGGATAAGGATAATACAGGTCCATATCCCAGATATCGGTCTCCAGCCGGGGAATATCGGTCCGCAGTTCGTCGCCCGAATTCCTCCAGCGCCGGTTCTATTCCGCGGAAAGATTCTGCGTGGGATCGGGATAACCGAAAGCGCTGGATTGCGAGGAAAGATTCCGCAGACGGATTTTATTTCCGAAACTTCCTACCAACAGGGTTTGAAGCGATAAATTTTTATAGGTGAAGGTGTTGGTAAAACCGCCCTGCATGGTGGGAACCATACTGCCCGAGTATTCCAATCCCTCCAGGTCGGTCATTCCTCGCAGCACTAGGTAATCCTCCTGGTTGTTCTCATCGACCGCCACGTTTTCCGGAATGGCGCTCCAGAACTGGGCACGTCCCTGTTCGTTCAATCCGGCATACCTGAAGAACCAGAGCGATTCCAGCGAATAACCCGCCACAGCGCCGGAGGCATATTCCGTGCGGTGGTTATTGGTTACGGTGCTCCACGTAGGAGAAGTGGCCACACTGACCACTTTGTTTTCATTGTGGGCCAGGTTGAAATTGGTGGTCCAGCGGAAATTCCGGTTCCGGATATTGATCGTATTGAGGGTAAATACCCCCCCATTGTTTTAGATCGACGCCCAGTAGACCACCAGCCTGTCGAATCCCGTAACTTGCGATA
>JAJQAW010000288.1:2533-4670 GCA_021203585.1 Rikenellaceae bacterium | reverse complement strand
TGCGCATCGGCAGGAAAAAGGGGATGAAATGCCTACGGTACGCAACCGGGAGCCTTGGCAAGGGTTTGGTGGTACAGTCCATAATAAAAGGGGATTTGGAAATCCCCTTTCTTGGTTTTATCGAATGAACAGTAATTCCCTGTATTTGGGCAGCACCCAGAGTTCGTCGTCCACAATCAGTTCCAGTTTATCGATGTGGTAGCGAATCGTGTCGAACAGGGAAGCTACCGTATCGTGGTATGCGATCGCCTTCTGGCGCTCATCTTCGATTTGGTTGGCCACCTTTCGGGCCGAAATCATCCGAACCACCTGATCCTGGATTTCAGTAATGTGGCACGACATTTTTTCAATCACCGTCAATTCGTTCTCAGCCAGTTTTTTAGAACAATCCGACGTCAGCAGCGCCTTGATCTTGATGACTTTGTCCAGCAGCATATCCTGGTAACGGGAAGCGACCGGAATGATGTGGTTCATGGCCAAATCTCCCAACACCCGCGCCTCGATCTGGATTTTTTTGGTGTACGTTTCCCAACTCACCTCCGTGCGGGCGTGTAATTCCACTTGGGAAAGTACGCCGGTTTTGGTGAAAATTTCCTCGCTCGAAGGCGACAGGTAACGGTCAAAAATCAACGGTACGGAAGTTTCGCAATCCAACCCGCGTTTGGCGGCCTCCTCTTTCCACTCTTCACTGTATCCATTGCCGTCAAAGCGGATCGGTTTGCTCAACTTGATGTATTCTTTGACTACGGCGAAAATCGCCTGTTCTTTGGTCTCGTTGTTCAGAATCCGTTTCTCCACCGCTTCCCGGAATTCGATCAGCTGTGCGGCGACAGCCGTTTGCAGGGCCAGCATCGGACCGGCGCAGTTGGCGGCCGAGCCTACCGCCCGGAATTCGAAACGGTTGCCCGTAAAGGCGAACGGAGAGGTACGGTTGCGGTCGGTGTTGTCTAGCAGCAGTTCCGGAATGTGCGGAATGCCGTCCATTTTGAATCCGGATTTGCCGTCCATTTGTATGGGATCGGAGGCGGTGCTGTTTTCCACCTTATCCAGAATTTCGGTCAGTTGACGGCCCAGGAATACGGATATGATCGCCGGAGGAGCCTCGTTGGCGCCCAGGCGGTGGGCATTCGTGGCGCTGGAAATGCTGGCTTTCAGCAATCCGTTGTGTTTGTAGACCGCCATCAGGATGTTGGTCAGGAAGGTCACGAACTGCAGGTTATCCTCCGGGGTTTTTCCCGGTGAAAGCAGGTTCACACCAGTGTCCGTTCCCATCGACCAGTTGTTGTGTTTTCCCGATCCGTTGACTCCCTTGAAGGGTTTCTCGTGCAGCAATACGCGGAAACAATGTTTGTGAGCGATTTTGCGGATAATGGTCATCAACAGCACGTTGTGGTCGTTGGCCAGGTTGACCTCTTCGAAAATCAGGGCCAGCTCGAACTGATTGGGGGCCACCTCGTTGTGTCGAGTTTTAACCGGAATGCCCAGCTTGTAGCACTCCGTATCCAGGTCTTCCATAAAGGCCATCACCCGGGAGGGGATCGCACCGAAATAATGGTCTTCCAACTGCTGGTTCTTTGCGCTTTCGTGACCCATGAGCGTCCGTCCGGTCAGCATCAGGTCGGGGCGGGCGGCCCACAGGCCTTCGTCTACCAGGAAATATTCCTGCTCCCAGCCCAAATTGGAATGGACTTTATTGACATTGCCGTCAAAGTAGCGGCAAACGTGGGTAGCGGCCCGGTTTAACGCTTCGATCGAGCGTAAAAGCGGAGTTTTGTAATCCAGCGCCTCGCCGGTGTAGGAAATGAAGACCGTTGGTATACAGAGCGTGTCGCCGAGTATGAACGCGGGCGAGGTGGGGTCCCACGCGCTGTACCCACGGGCTTCAAAGGTATTGCGGATTCCGCCGTTGGGGAAGGAAGAGGCGTCCGGTTCCTGTTGGATGAGGAGTTTTCCGGAGAATTCTTCGATCATTCCCCCGCGGCCGTCATGTTCAACAAATGCGTCGTGTTTCTCGGCGGTTCCTCCGGTCAGGGGTTGAAACCAGTGGGTGTAATGCGTCGCTCCCATATCGGAGGCCCACTGTTTCATGCCTGCCGCCACGCTGTCGGCCAGTTCACGCGCCAGCGGCGTTCCGTGG
>JAJQAW010000288.1:0-2523 GCA_021203585.1 Rikenellaceae bacterium | reverse complement strand
TGGTACATAGTCTCCTTCAGCGCTTCAAATACTTTCGAGGAAAGGTATTTGTGCATCGTACTCTCGTTGAATACGCATTTCCCGTAATACTCGGAGGGACGTTCTGCCGGCTTTTCCGGTTTTAGCGCCTTGCGGCGGATGGCTTCGTCTACGACTTTAAAACGTAATGTTGACATGATGTTTCCGTTTTAATTGGCTGTGTAATTATTATTGTAATTGTTTATGATCCTCTGATTTTTAAATTTTAGAGGCGGCAGGGCCGGAGCCCCGCCACATTCTAAAAACCCACTAACCTAAAAACTTAAAACTAACCTAAAACTTACTTTATAGAATATTGTATAAGCTGATTTCAAAAAATGATCAGTAAAGGCCCCGGCCGGCAACGCGTACCGAAAACCGTAGGCCGCTTGGCTAACCAGTTCGGGGCTGCGGCTTTTTGAAAGGCGCCCAAATCGTCGCTTTGTTCCCCTCCGGGGTTACTCCTTCGCGCCTCGGCTGAGTCGAAAGCAAGCTTTCTCTCCGCTCCCGCTTTGGCGCAGGAGGAAAAAAGCGACACCAAAACTGTTCGCGGGCCTTTCTTGGAAAGAACGTTTTTTCTATCACTTAAGAGTTATAGGAAGTCTCTCCGTGTTCGTAGATATCCAATCCTTCCTCCTCTACCCGTTTGTCTACGCGGAGTCCCACGGTCTTGTCGATGAGTTTGAACATGATGAAGGCCATTCCCAGTGCCCATGCCATGGTCGCGAATGTTCCGATAGCCTGTATTCCCAAGAAGGTAAACCCGCCTCCATAAAACAGTCCGTCCTCCAAGGCAAATAAGCCGGTCAATAAGGTACCCAACGTCCCGCAAACCCCGTGGACCGTGATCGCACCTACCGGATCGTCCACTTTGAGTACCGTATCGATAAACGAAAGAGCGAACACCATCACAAATCCACTGATCGCACCGATCATGGCCGCTCCCGCTGGCGAGACCAGGTCGCAGCCCGCGGTAATCCCGACCAATCCGGCCAACACGCCGTTGAGCGTCAAACTCAGCGTGGGCTTTCCGTACCGGGCCCAAGCCGTCAGCAGAGCTACCACACCTCCGGCCGCCGCCGCAATATTGGTTGTCATAAATACACTGGCAATCGCAAAGGCATTCTCCATACCGGCTGCGCCCAATTGGCTGCCGGGGTTAAAGCCGAACCAGCCAAACCACAGAGCGAATACCCCGATCGTGGCGATCGTCAGGTTGTGTCCCGGAATGGCGCGGGCCTTGCCGTCGCGGTATTTCCCGATACGCGGACCGACCATCGCGGCTCCGACCAAAGCGATCCAACCTCCCACGCTGTGTACGACGGTACTACCGGCGAAATCATGGAATCCGAGCTCTGCTAACCAACCGTCACCCCACGTCCAGTGGCCCGATATGGGGTAAATCAACGCGCTTAAGATAACCGAATAGCACAAGTAAGCATGAAACTTGGTTCGTTCGGCTACCGCACCCGATACGATAGTAGCTGCCGTCGCACAAAACATGGTTTGAAAGACCAGGAACCCTACGGGAGGAATCGGTCCCTGCCAGCCTGCTGTTCCGAATAGGTCCGGTTTACCGATCAGTCCGCCCAATAACGGCGCTCCGAACATGATCCCGAATCCCAGGGCCCAGAAAAGCAGGGAACCCATCGAAAAGTCGCACAGGTTTTTCATCAGGATATTGGCCGTATTTTTTGTTCGGGCAAACCCGGCCTCGACCATCGAGAAACCGAGCTGCATGAAAAATACCAACATCGCGGCCAAAAGCACCCAAGCCGTATCGAGTGAAAAGGCCAATTCACCCATGGCTTCTATAATATTGGCAGGGACGGCCGCACCTAACTCCCCAGTCATACCCGCTGCGGCCGTTGCCAATGTGTCTGTCATTGTAACTATTTCTTCCATCTCACAAATCCTTCTAAGTTCAACAATGGTTTCTTATTTTGCGGTTTTTGCCGTTTTCACTCCGTTCGGGGCGATGTACAGGGTGTGGTCCCCGTTTTCTCCGGTGCGGATGCTGTAAGAGTCCAGCACGTCGATCACGAAAATCCGACCGTCTCCCACTTCTCCCGTTCGGGCGGCATTCATAATCGCCACCACGGTTTTATCGACATTCTGGTCGCGGACGATAATCGTCAGCCGAAGCCGTTCGATGATATCCGTTCCGTACATCACCCCCCGGTAAATTCGGGACTGACGGGCCTTGCCGACCCCGCGTGCCTCCATATAAGTAAACCATTCGATATCGGCCTCCAACAACGCCTCTTTTACCTCCTCGAATTTGGTTTTGCGTATGATCGCTTCAATCTTTTTCATTATTCTCTCGCTTTAATCCCACTCGTTAAAAAGATATTCCGAATACAAAATTCACGTCGTCCACCACCGGATTGGCCGATATCTGGACGAACACCGGCAAAGACCAGGATTTGGTGACCGGCACCACTTTGGCCGCCGTAAGGGAGATGTTCGCCACCCGGAACCCCTGTTTTTTGACCGGCAGCCAGG
>JAJQAW010000401.1 GCA_021203585.1 Rikenellaceae bacterium | reverse complement strand
GATGTTGTTCTTCTCCCGGTTGGAATAACCCCAGCACTGTCCCTTCCCAGTGCTCTTTGTGCCGAGCCAGCACCAGCAGAGCGCCGAGCAGGCAAGCCGCGTGGATGTCGTGTCCGCAGGCATGCATGATACCTGGGTTTTGGGAAGCATATTCCAGCCCGGTTTCCTCGGCGATGGGGAGGGCGTCGATATCCGCCCGCAGCACGACCGGGCGGTCGGAGGGTTTCACGCCGTCGATACGGGCCAGAATTCCTGTTCCGGCTACCCGTTTGAAGCCGATGCCCGCGCGCTCGAGTTGCGCGGTAATCCGGTCCGAAGTCGCGAACTCCCGAAAGGAGAGTTCCGGGTAGCGGTGCAGCTCCCGCCGAAATTCAATCATCGCCTGCTCGATCTCCAGCACCTGCCGATGCACCTCTTTATCTTCCATCTCACGCTTGTTTTTCATACCGCAACCACAACTTATCCGCCAAAATTACGGATTAATTTTCGAACCGCTTTTTTTCGCGGATATTTTATGACGAATGTAGGACGGGAAAGGGTGAATTTCGGGAAAAAATGCGTAATTTCGTTCGTTCTAAAAATGGCTCGGCATAATGCCGGAAAGGCCGTTTTTCACTACTTTCGCAAGAATTTTTATCAAAATTTGAAGATGTCAGAAATAACAGGAGAGAAGATCATCAAGATCAACATCGAAGAGGAGATGAAGAAATCTTACATCGACTACTCGATGTCAGTGATCGTTTCCCGGGCGCTTCCGGATGTGCGCGACGGCCTCAAGCCGGTGCACCGCCGGGTATTGTACGGGATGTACAACGAACTGAATCTCTATTCGGATAAACCTTATAAGAAATCGGCCCGTATCGTGGGGGATGTACTCGGTAAATTTCACCCGCACGGCGACAGCTCGGTTTATTACGCGATGGTGCGTATGGCCCAACCCTGGTCGTTGCGCTACCCGTTGGTAGACGGTCAGGGTAACTTCGGTTCGGTGGACGGCGATAGTCCGGCGGCGATGCGTTATACGGAGGCCCGGCTGCGGAAGATCGCCGAAGATACGATGGTCGACATCGAAAAGGAAACGGTTGATTTTACCCTCAATTTCGACGATACGATTCCCGAACCCACCGTCCTACCGACTAAAATTCCGATGCTGCTGCTCAACGGCGCTTCCGGTATCGCGGTGGGTATGGCTACCAATATGCCGCCGCACAACCTCTCGGAGGTGGTGGACGGAATCTGCGCCTACATCGACGATCCGGAGATCGACGTGGCCGGACTGATGCAGTACATCAAAGCGCCGGATTTTCCGACAGGCGGTATCATTTACGGTTACCAGGGGGTAAAAGACGCTTTTGAAACCGGTTCGGGCCGGATCGTGATCCGTTCCAAAACGGAAATCGAGCATACTCATTCGGGATGCGAATGCATTGTAATCACCGAAATCCCGTACGCGGTCAATAAGGCGGAGATGATCAAAAAGATCGCCGATCTGATCAATGAAAAGAAAATCGAAGGGATTTCCTACATCAACGACGAATCCGACCGTCACGGGATGCGCATTGTGATTATTCTGAAACACGACGCGGTAGCCAGTATGGTGCTCAACACCCTTTATAAATACACCCAGTTGCAGTCTTCCTTCTCGGTGAATAACATCGCCCTGGTGGACGGCCGTCCGCAGATGCTCAACCTGCGTGATATAATCCACCATTTTGTAAAGCACCGTTTCGAAGTGGTGGTACGCCGGGCACACTACGACCTGGCACAGGCGGAGAAACGGGCGCATGTGCTGGAAGGTTTGCTGATCGCCCTGGATCACATCGACGAGATCATTGCCATCATCCGGGGTTCGGCTACTCCCGATGCGGCCAAACAAACCATGACCGAACGGTTCGGATTGACCGATATACAGACCCAGGCCATTATCGACATGCGCCTGCGCGCGCTGACCGGTCTGGAACGCGATAAACTCAAAGCGGAATACGACGAACTGATGAAACGGATCGATTACCTGCGCCGGTTGATCGAAGACCGGGAACTCCAGAAAGAGGTGGTCAAAGGGGAAATGCTCGAGATGAAGGAAAAGTATGGCGACGAGCGCCGCACGGAGATCGTATTCGCCGCGGAAGAGTTTAACCCGGAAGATTTTTACGCCGACGAGGAGATGGTAATCACGATCTCTCACATGGGATACATCAAACGCACCCCGCTGACGGAATACCGTGCGCAAAGCCGCGGCGGAGTAGGGATGAAGGGAAGCGCTACACGGGATGAAGATTTTATCGAGCACCTGTATGTGACCACCATGCACAATACGATGCTCTTTTTTACCGAAAAAGGCCGCTGCTACTGGCTCAAAGTCTATCACATCCCCGAAGGTACGCGGGCCTCGAAAGGCCGTGCGATCCAGAATGTCATTCAGATCGAACCGGACGATAAAGTACGCGCTTACATCAATGTACGCCGGCTGGATGATCCGGAGTATGTGGAGAATAACTTTATCATCATGGCCACCCGCAGCGGGATCATCAAAAAGACCAGTTTGGCCGCCTATTCGCGTCCGCGTTCGACGGGGGTCAATGCCATTACCATTCGGGAAGGCGACCGTCTGATCGAAGCCAAACTGACCGGTGGAAAAGCCGACGTCATCATTGCGGCCAAAGAAGGAAAGGCCATCCGTTTCAATGAACAGGATACGCGTCCTATCGGGCGTACGGCTTCCGGAGTGCGTGGAATCTCGATCGACGAGGATAACGAAGTAATCGGTATGGTTTGTGTGGAGCCGGATAAAAAGATGGATATTCTGGTCGTTTCCGAAAACGGATACGGGAAGCGCTCCGACCTGGACGACTACCGAATTACGAATCGAGGTGGAAAAGGAGTAAAAACCTTGCAGGTTACAGAAAAAACTGGTAAACTTGTATCGATACAAGGGGTAACCGACGAGGAAGATTTGATGATCATCAATAAATCGGGAGTTACCATCCGAATACACGTGGCCGATTTACGGGTCATGGGCCGAGCCACGCAAGGGGTACGTCTGATCAATCTGCGCAATGGGGATTCGATCGCTTCCGTCACGGTGGTTCCGCAAAACGACGAGGAGGAAGTCGAAGCGGCAGCTTTGGCCGAAGAAGCCGCAGGGGCACAAGACGGGGCGCAGCAAACGGTCCACGCTGGCCCACACAGCGAAGAGGCGGCTTCGGTCGGCAACACGGACCTGCCGGATGAGAATGTCGAAAAATCAGGGGAATAAATAAAAACTTAAACCAAAGTCAATAGTTATGAAAAAAATCATGATACTATTGGTTGCCGCTGTGACTCTTTCGTCGGCGGTAACGGCCCAAACCGCCAAACTGGACGTAGAAGGGCTGAAGAAAAAATTAGCCTCTTCCGATGCCGATATCGAGCATCCGAAGAAAGGGGCCAAAGCGGCTACCTGGGTCAACCGGGGGAATATCTATTTCCAGGCGGCGACGGCTCCTACGGCCAATGTGTTCAAAGGAATGGGAACCAGTGACGCGACCTTGATCCTGGGAGAACCTACGGAAACGCGCGCCGAAACGGTAGGATCGCGGACCTACGACGTGTGGGTCTACCCGCATTTCGACCTGTACATCGCACAGCAGGAAGGGGCCGTGCATTTCTGGAAACAGAAAACCGTGATCGTCGACAATGGACTGGAAACGGCTTACCAAGCCTATTTGAAAGCGATCGAAATCGACCCTTCGCAGGCGGAAAAAGTGAAGCCTTCGATTGAAAAGATCATGAAGGAGGGCTATGTGCAGAATGCGGACCTCTCCTTTTCGGCCGGTAATTATGCGGAGGCGGCCCAATCCTTTGCCAAAGCGTATGAATTATCGGTGGATCCGCTGATCGATCAACCGGATACCCTCTCGGCGTATTATGCGGGTTATATTTCGATCGTCAACGAAGATTTTCCGACCGCCAAAAAGTACCTTGAATTGGTCAAAGAAATGGGTTACGAGGGGGAGCCGGCGGACGGGGAACTCTACTTCCTGTTGTACCACACCTATGACGGATTGAAAGATTCGGTCCAAATGGAAAACATCCTCAAAGAAGGGGTGCAGAAATACCCGGCCAATCCGAAATTGAGCGAAGTACTGGTATTCTATTACACTTCGACCGGCCAGGATGCTACCGTGATGATTCCTCTGGTGCAAAGCGCGTTGGCTAACGATCCGGACAACTTCGTCTTTCACTTTGGGTTGGGGCTGATTTACAGCAACCTGGAGGATTTCGACAATGCGATCGCTTCTTTCGGTAAAGCGGCGCAACTGAACGATGAAGACTTCAGTTCCCATTACAATCTGGCCGTCACCTACATCCGCCGGGCGGATGCCATGCTGCCGGAAATTCAGGCAATTCCGATGAACGAGCAGGCATACTACGAAGAAAAGTTGGGCGAATTCAACGCCGAATACAAAAAAGCGCTGCCCGAATTGGAAAAAGCGCATACTTTGAAGCCGGACAATCCGACAGTGATCGAATTGCTCAAAAACATCTATTTCCGCTTCCGGGACGACAGTCCGGAAATGATGTCGAATTTTGAAAAATTCGATGCGCTCTGGAAATCTATGTAAGCCAGGTATAACTTATCTGTTAAAAAGGGGCCGTAGCGCCCCTTTTTTTGTCACTGGCCGGATTCAT
>JAJQAW010000147.1 GCA_021203585.1 Rikenellaceae bacterium | reverse complement strand
CAGCAATGAGGTGTACGGAGTGGACGATCATAGATTGATTGCGGACGGGCTGGCTCTGTGTGGAGATGCCTCCGACAAAATTCCGGGCATCCCGGGCATCGGAGAAAAAGGAGCGGTCAAACTGGTTTGCCAATATGGAGATGTGGAGCAAATTATCGCCCATGCGGATGAAATCAAAGGCCGTCAGGGCGAGAATATCCGGGCCCATGTCGAACAATTGCGGTTGGCCAAGCAATTGGCGACCATCAACTGCCAGGTACCCATAGCCTTCGAGCCGGATCGACTGATTATGGAAGAACCCGACTGCAACGCCCTGGCGGAAATATACCGGGAACTGAATTTTACCTCTTTCCTGCGGGAATTGGAGCAATCGGGCAAATTGGGAGCTTTTCTCTGCGAACCCTCGACGCCAAATCCGACCCCTCAACCTACCGCCGCTTCCCCGCGCACTCGAGCGGCGGGAAAGGCCGCGGCAGCGGATTTATTCAGCAGTTCCGGGGTGGATACCACCGGTAAACCGCTCCTTCAGCCGGAGTTATTCCCTCCGGATGCCGGTACGGAAGGAATCACAGGGTTGGCCACGCTAGCCTCCACACCGCACACCTATACCACCCTGTCCACCGAGCCGGAGATCCGGCAACTGGCTAAGGCTCTCTCGGCTCGGAATCAATTCGCCTTCGATACGGAGACCACCGGATTCGATTGTTTTACCTGCCGCCTGGTCGGTATATCCTTTGCCTGGGAAGCCCATGAAGCCTTTTGGGTTCCCTGTCCGCCGGAGCGGGAGGAAACCGAAAAAATACTCGATCTGTTGCGCCTGCCCCTGGAGAACGCCGCCATCGATAAGATCGCGCACAACGCCAAATTCGATTTGATGATCCTGGCCAGCTATGGAATTACGGTACGCGGATTCCTGTACGACACCATGATTATCCATTACCTGATCGATCCGGAATCGCGGCACGGGATGGATTTCCTGAGTCGCCGATACCTGGGTTACGATCCGGTTCCGATCGAATCGCTTATCGGAAAGGGAGTTCGGCAGCTGACGCTGGACCGGGTTCCGCCCGAACGGGTAGCGGAATACGCGGCGGAAGATTCCGATATGACGCTTCAACTCAAAGAGACACTTTGGTCTCTGTTGCAGGAGCAGGAATTGGTGGAACTGTATCGTAAAATCGAAGAACCGCTCATCCGGGTATTGGCCGCTGTGGAGCTGGAAGGGGTACGGATCGATGCGGCGGGACTGAAAGCCTACGGAGAGGAATTGTCGGTCGATCTGAATCGCCTGGAACAGGAAATCCGCGAGATGACGGGCGAACCGGAATTGAACGTGAACTCGGCCAAGCAATTGGGGGATGCCCTATTCGGTCGGTTGAAAATCGATCCGAATGCCAAAAAGACCAAAACCAAACAATACCGTACGGACGTGGAATACCTACAAAGCCTGTCGGATCGCCACCCGGTCATTGCTAAAATTTTGGAATACCGGGGATTGAAAAAACTGATTTCCACCTACATCGACACCTTGCCGCAACTGATCAATCCCGTAACGAGGAAAATTCATACCTCTTTCAATCAAGCGGTTACGGCAACCGGACGGTTGAGTTCCAATAATCCGAACCTACAAAACATTCCGATCCGAGACGAACAGGGACGCAGGTTGCGCAAATCCTTTATTCCGGACGAGGGTTGTGTGATGCTTTCGGCCGATTACAGCCAGGTCGAATTACGCGTAATGGCCCACTTGAGCCAGGACCCCGACCTGGTGGAGGCTTTCAATCGGAATAAGGATATTCACCAATGGACGGCGGCCCGGATTTTCGGCGTCCCCGAATCGGAAGTGACCCGTGAACAGCGCCGCCGAGCCAAAACTGCCAACTTTGGCATTATTTACGGAATATCGGCTTTCGGCCTGGCTCAACGGCTGGGAATTCCTCGGGCGGAAGCCCGGGAAATCATCGACGGTTATTTTGCCAGTTTCCCCGGAGTCAAACGGTACATCGAGGCGCAGATCGAGGTAGCCCGCCAAAACGGATACGTGGAAACGATCTTCGGTCGGAAACGATTTTTACCGGACATCCGTTCGGGCAATGCGGTGGTTCGCGGACTGGCCGAACGCAACGCCATCAACGCACCGATTCAGGAAAGCGCGGCGGATATCATCAAACTGGCCATGATCGCCCTCGAACAACAATTGCGGGAAGGAGGTTTTAAATCCCGGATTACGCTCCAGGTGCATGACGAACTGGTACTCAACGTGTGTCCCGACGAACTGGATGAGGTACGCCGAATAGTCCTGGAAAGCATGGAACAGGCCGCCCGCCTGCGGGTTCCTCTGGTGGTGGATTGCGGAGTCGGAAACAATTGGCTGGAAGCCCACTGACCACTTCGGGAAATCACACCGGAAAGAGCGGCGAGGACGCCCCAAAAAATAAGCTCCACGGCCGAGCCGGCGGAGCTTCCCCTACGGTAGTATGACTAACCCGGAACCGGTTTACAGGTTTTTCAGCAATGCCGCCATTTCGTCCCGCATCGCTCGGGCCTGCTGTCCGGCTACTTGGGCAAAATGCACCGTTTTATCGGCATAAATGATCGCACGGGAGGAGTTGACCAGCAACCCGCAGCGGCTGTTCATGCCGTACCGGGCCACCTCTTGCAGACTGCCTCCCTGCGCGCCGACCCCGGGTACCAGGAGGAAATGATCCGGAATAATCCGCCGGATATCCGCCAGCATCTGCGCCTGAGTCGCCCCGACCACATACATAGTATTGTCCACCGAACCCCATTGCATGGAGGTTCGGATCACTTTTTCATAGAGTTTCCCGCCTTCGGCCAGTTCCAGTGTTTCAAAATCCCGGGCCGAAGGATTGGAAGTGAGAGCCAGCAGCACGGACCATTTATCGGGAAAGGACAAAAATGGCTTTACCGTATCCTGACCCATATAAGGTGAGAGAGTGACCGCGTCCACCTTCATGTCCATAAAAAAAGCTCGGGCATACATTTCCGAAGTATTTCCGATGTCTCCCCGTTTGGCGTCGGCGATGATCAGCATGTCCGGATATTTATCCTTGATGTAACTGACAATCTTGTGCAGCGATTGCCAGCCCTTGGTTCCGGCGGCTTCGTAAAAGGCCAGATTCGGCTTGTAGCATACGGTATAGGGAGCCGTAGCATCGACAATGGAGCGGTTGAATTCAAAAACCGCATCTTCGTGGGAAAGCAGGTGCTCCGGGATTTTGGCGGAGTCCGTATCCAATCCGACACAGAGAAAGCTCTGTTTGGTCCGGATTCGCTCGAAAAGTTGCTGTGCGTTCATGCGATTACTGTTAAACGGTTTAAAAATCCCCGAATTCGTCCGCCCACCGGGTCGGCTGGTATTCGATTACCTCGTATTCGGCTACCGCCTCCCGGCAGAAAGGGTCTTCCCGGAAAATCCAGACCATCTCTTCCTGGCTATCGGCTCGGCTTAGGATGATTCCGCCCGTGCGGGGTACCAACCGCCCGCAGGAGAGAAAATGGCCGGATTCAAAAAACCGATTGAGGTATTCCCGGTGAGCTTCCATCACCCGATCCACTTCTTCGATCGGCCGGGTATAACGAATGATTCCGATAAACATGGCGCTAATCCAGATCGCTGGCCTTGAGGCGTTCGGCATTTTCCGCCACCTGCAGGTTATCGATAAAATCCTGGATGTCGCCATCCATGACTGCCGGCAGGTTGTAGACAGTGAAATTGATGCGGTGATCCGTAACCCGTCCCTGCGGATAATTGTAAGTACGAATTTTTGCCGAACGGTCGCCGGTAGAGACCAGCGTTTTACGCATCCCGGCAATCTCGTCCAGGTATTTCTGGTATTCGATGTTAAAAATACGGGTGCGAAGCTCTTCCAGAGCCTTGTCGAAATTTTTCAACTGCGATTTTTGGTCCTGACATTGCACGACGATTCCGGTCGGAATGTGCGTCAGTCGAATGGCCGAATAGGTCGTATTGACGGACTGTCCGCCCGGTCCGGAGGCACAGAAAGTATCCTTGCGGATATCGCCCATGTTGAGTTCCAGATCGAATTCTTCCGCCTCGGGCAAGACGGCTACCGAAGCGGCGGAAGTATGCACGCGCCCCTGGGTTTCGGTCTGCGGTACGCGCTGAACCCGATGCACGCCGGATTCGTATTTCAAAACTCCGTATGCACCGGGAGCGGTGACCTTCATCACCACCTCCTTGAAGCCGCCCGAGGCCCCTTCGCTCAGGTTGTTTATCTCGTATTTCCAGCCCCGTTTATCGAGGTATTTGGTGTACATGCGGAATAAGTTACCCGCAAAAATGGCGGCCTCGTCCCCGCCCGTGCCTCCGCGAATCTCGATAATGGCATTTTTGCTGTCCTGCGGGTCGGCGGGCAACAGCAGGATCTTGATCTCCTCTTCCAGAGCCGCCACTTTCGGTTCCAGCGTATCGACCTCCTCTTTGGCCATTTCCCGCATTTCCTCGTCCTTTTCGGTTTGCAGGATTTCTTTCGCTTCGGCCAGGTTGGCCACCGCCGTACGGTATTGCTCGCTGACCTCGACAACCGGCTGCAGTTCTTTGTATTCTTTGTTGAGGGCGACGAATTTTTTCACATCGGATATGATCTCCGGATCGGTCATTTGTTGACCGATCTCTTCATATTTTAACTTCAGCCCGTC